>JAICPP010000287.1 GCA_025929805.1 Gemmatimonadales bacterium
ACTGCTGGAAACCACCCTGCCGTTGATCCGGCCCCGCGTTCCAACCCTGCCGCTGCAACGCATCCTGAAAGAAGGTGAAGATATCTTGTGCGTTGCCCGGAACTTCGACCACCTCATCCAGCCGGGTGGGCTTGTCGCCGGCTCGGTATACGACACTCCCGATCAGACGGCTGCCCTCCGGAGCCGGGAGGTCGAGTGCCGGATCACTCGGGATCTCCCCCGGTAGGAGTTCGACCGTCATGGGCAGACCTCCTGGCTCGCTGCGGTAGGTCAGCAGCCGCTCGGCCAGTTCGCGCAGTTGTGCAGCGTCATCCGCCGGCTCGGCACTCGCGACCGAACCCAGCCCTCCGGTGGCTCCGAGTAGGAGCGTCACAATCATCAGGAGACCCAGGCCACCGCCACTAGCCAGCCACCATCGCCGCATCTTGCGCGCTCCTCCCGGAAATCAGCCACCGAGCTCCCGGATCCCGGCTTGGTTCTGTAGAAGGTGCGCGGCCGCCATGGGACAAATGGCGGCCGCGCTCGGGAAGGGAAAATCACGTACTGACTTCACTATAGATCATCATTCCCAGCAGGACAACTAGGGGAAACCCTGGATTCTTCCTAGGGTTAACCCTGGGTTTTGGTGGAACTCCCGAAATTGGGGGTGATCTTGAGGTGTCGCGCGGTCTTATACGAGCCTTGCAATGTACGAGCGCAGGAGCGCGCAGATCGCCGATCCTCGCATCATCCAGATATCCGATACCGAGCACGAGATGATTCCCAGACACCACACATTGCTAATCGTCTCTCTAGATGAATGAAGGTATAGCGGGAACTCCGTTCACCGACGGCAATGCTCCAGGATGTACCGGGTCAGGGCGAAGACCGAGGCGGGTACCAGCGCCGGATCGTAGACATCGACTGGCCCATAGACCGTCCAGTGCTCGTTCACGGTACCGCTCACCGTATCCACGCTCCGTATCTTGCTCGCTAACACCCGCCCGTGGGCACCGATCTCCACTGCTTCCCATGTCGTCATGCCATTCACTGACTCAACTTTTACCCAACGCCGGGCCGTGTCTTCCGGACCGTAGCGCAGCGATGGCTGGACTCCTTCCAGAGGTGGTGTGATGGGAAGTTCCGTCGTCAAGTCGCCCTCCCGGTGAAATCCGAGCGCTTCGACCACAGTCTCATCGACAAAGCGTGGTGGTGATCCGAAGGGAGCGGCGTCGTCTTCCGTCCGGGTGACAACACCGGCACAGTCTGAGGAACGCGTGGCCAAGGGATTGTTCGGACCCCAGATCGTCGCGTACGCGCCCGGGACGGAGATGTTCGCTTGGTGAAAGGTTCCGTTCGGCAGGGTGCTGACCGCTTGGAGCGCGATGGGGAGTCCATCGTCTCCGATGCGCTCCAAGACGTCCAGAGTAAGAATCTGTCCATTGGCAGCGCCACGATTCCCCGTAATGAACATGTAACTGCTCTGCTTCCAGTGGACGATCTTTTCAGCGATTGCTGGCGGATTGATGATCAGACCGGGTGGCGCGACTGATCCTGGAGGAGCGACTCGTTTGGTCGGAGTAGCCCCTGGGGATGGCAGTGGGAGTGGATGCGGGATGGGCGCCGCTCTCTCCCGAGCCGACGCTGGTGTCGATGGCATCATCCTCGCCGCATCGCCGATAATATCTCGATTGGTTCGCTTGGGGTGGATGCCGCCTGAGACGGTCCTTTCAGGGTAAATCACCAGCCGGTTACCCTCCAGTTCCGACTGGACGCGATAGAGCGATCCGGGTGGCCTGGAGTTGCACGGTCCGGCCCGGCAGACGCCGTCGATCCCGTAGACCTCCCCATGCGCCGGCGAGATAAACAGACGCCGTGGCTCGACCCACTGGGTGGGGTGGAGCTTATGCGGGTCTCGATTCAAGAAGACAATGAACTCGCCGTCCGGCTGCCGGGTAACCCAGAGCCCCTGGACCATGCTAACGGTTCCCGGCTGGAAGCCCGAGACCGAGATGGCGATAACCCGCTCCGGAGAGGGAGCGTAGGCTACACCGATAAGGCTGAGCACACCGGCGAGCAGCAGGAGAAGGCCTCGGGAGATATGGCTCAGCCAATACCGGACCATCCGCGTCTCCCTCCACTGCCTCACGACACCTGCTCACCGGGCTGGCTACACCGTCGGTGTTTCCCATGTGCTCATTAGACGCAGATAGGCACGTGATCTTTCATCGAGACCACGAGAAACTGGCGCTGACTGATTGTCAAAGGCCCTTAAAAACGCGACGGTCGCCGTGGGACAATCGGCGACCGCGCGCGGGAAGGGATAATTGCATACCGCCTTCACTATAGGCCATCATGAGCCCCAGGACAACTAGGGAAAACCCTGGGTTTTACCTAGGGTTAACCCTAGGTTTTGCTGGAATTGCCTGATAATGCGGTCGCGACCGCCGCGATAACCGCGACAACGGGGAAGGTAAGCAGCCAGGAGAGCCATGGCAGCCCGGCGATCTGCACCGGGACGACAATGATCCAGATGAGCAGTGCCGCGAGCAGCAAGAGCATCCACCCTCGTCGCCCGGCTTCCCGGCGAATGGCGACAGCAGCGGCAAGCTGGAGGCAGGTCAGGAGAAAGGTGAGCGGCCCGATACTGAAACCGGCCGCGATACTGAAGGCAAGCGAGAGCACGGCTGCCAGCCAGAGGAGTTTCCATGACTGTTTCCGGATGCCGATCGGGGTGAGGATCAGTGACGCGACCAGACTTCCCCAGAGTAGCATGGCTACCAGAAGATGAATTCCCATCGTTCCCCTCCTCTGATCACCGGTCCGGGGTCGCCGTCGGCGATCGACTGGATGCTAGCTCCAAGCCGGGACCGGCCGGCGTCTCCGCCGCGCCAGCCAACCGATCCCAAGGAGGATTCCGATCGTGGGAATTGCCGCCCAGGCCAATGACGCGGAGGCACGAACGGAAATCCCCTCGCTGGTCAGGATCTCCTGGACCGCCCGCTCAGCAGCCGGTGAGACGGCATACCATTGGCC
>JAICPP010000190.1 GCA_025929805.1 Gemmatimonadales bacterium
GACACCCAGTTCGCGAGCCGCGGTAACAGCTCCGGCCACTGTGTTTGGAATGTCGTGCCACTTGAGGTCGAGGAAGACATTGAGGCCCCGATCGACCAGGGTCCGAACCAAGCCCGGTCCTTCGCGGGTCACCAGCACCGAGCCGATCTTGACCCAACGAAGCTCAGGCAGCCTGTCCAGTAGCGGCAGCACATCGGCTACCCTGGGGACATCGAGCGCCAGAATCAGCTCAGACACCATCACGCTCCAGATCGTGAACGATCCGCTCAGGCAAGTGCGGGTCGGCCAGGGCGGCGGTCCCTACGGCGACCAGTGCGGCCCCGGCTCTCAGGTATTGTCTCACATCGGCGGCCGAACGCACGCCACCCACTCCGATGACCGGCATCCCTCCGGTGCGATCCACGATGCGAGACACCGCCAAGATACCGAGCGGCAACAATGCGGGTCCGCTGATCCCACCGTTTCCGTGGCCGAGCCGTCGCTCGCCCTCATGATCGAACAGGAGACCAGGGAGGGTGTTTACCGCGGTGATCGCATCGGCACCGGCATCCCGAGCAGCCACAGCCACCGCACCTATGTCGGGAAGGAGTGGGGAGAGCTTGGCCACGAGCGGGAGTCGGGTCCGGTCCCGGCAGACTGAGACGATGCGCTGCACGCACCCGACATCGGCGCCGAACTCAATGCCCCCGGCCGAGGTGTTGGGGCACGAAAGGTTCAACTCGAAGGCGGTGATGGCCGGAAGGCCGTCGAGCCGCCGGACGACCTCACCATACTCCTCGACGGTGAACCCGACCACATTGACCAGCACTTGGGCTCGACGCAACCGATGGGAAAGCCAAGGCAAAAACTCGTTGCGAACCTGCTCGACTCCAGGATTGGCCAACCCCACCGAGTTCAGCATGCCGCCTCGGAACTCCGCGACGCGGGGAGCGACATTGCCCTGCCGGGGTTGCAGCGAGACCGCTTTGGTCACCAGCCCGCCGACCCGATCGAGCTCGAGTATGCCGTTCAGCTCGCGTCCGAACCCGGCGGTGCCGGCAGCCAGCAGAAGGGGATTTTGAAACCGGCGCCCGAGCAGCTCTCGCGAGATATCCGGGCGTTTCACTTGGGCTCTTGGACCTTCGACCTTCCAGTGGTGGGCTGAAGTCGGCGGCCCGGCCGGTCGGCCGCCGGTGAGGTGCGTCGGGTTTCAGTGGACTTGGCCAGGGCCGAAGCAGCCGCAAAGGCGCCGAGGGAGTCCTCGAGCTGGCGGTACTCGGGAGTTGCCTCGCCCCAGACGGCAGCCACATAGGGACTCTCGAAGTAGCGCTCGTCGAGGAGGGCGCGGGCGCTGTCCGCCCAGCGCGGATTCAACTGCTGCGCGGCGAGAATGGCTTTGGGCCCATAGGGGGATCCAGGCCATTCGGTTGGAATTCGGCGAAACATCGCTTCGGCCAGACGGTGAGCTCCCAGCACGTCTCGCGCCGATTCCGCGGCGAGAAAGAGGCCCAGGTCACCGTGAGCCGAGTCCGCCGTCGTCGACACTGCTGCGGTATGGACGTCAGCCACGCTCGAGGCGAAACGACCGATCTCATCACTCGCCACGTCCGAGCGCGCATCCAGCCGCTTGAGGCTGTCCAGGATAGGAGGGAGATCCGATGGCTGAGTTACTTGGGTCAGGTGCAATTGAATCAGGGCGAGGCCTGACCGAGTCGCTGCGTCACCATTACCTCCGATTGTCATGGCCTCTCGGAAGCGAGCTGCCGCGCGTGCCGGGTCGATCTTGCTCAGGCGAAGACCGTCCTCGAGCAGTATCCGGGACTGAAGCTCGGGCGTCCGAGTCGAGACCCGACGCACCCGGTCCAGCAATAGGGACGCCGCCGACGGTTTATCCTTCCCGAGAATTACCACCAGTGAGTCCCACCGCTTGGTGGTATCGCCTTTGGCGATCATCGAATCGGTGAGCGCCAGGGCCGCTGGCACCCGGCCGGCTCCAGCCAAGGCAAGTACCCGTTCGGCATCGGCCCGGGGCTCCTGAATTCCCGCTAAGGCGGCCAGGGCCCCCTCGTATTGACCGGCCTGGCGGAGCAGACGGGCCTGCTGGAAACGGGCCTCCTGACGTCGCTCTCGGTTCTTGCTGTCTCGTAGCCGACCGAAAGCAGCCTCTGCCGCACTCAAGTTGCCTATCGCCAACTGACAGCGGCCGCTGGCCAGCAGCGCCTCCTCGGTCAAATCGGTCCGCCGTTCCGTTATAAGCAGGCGGCTGAGCCAATTCAGCGCCTGATCACACTGGCCCAACCGGGCCAGCGCCACACCCCGCAACAGTCCTGCCTCTGCGGCGTACTTGCTGGTCGGATGGCGCACCAGCACCGACTCTGCTTTGGTTGCCACCTGGCCCCAGAGCCCGTTGGCCTGGAAGGTCCGACCCTCCCGCTCGGCCTTTCGCGCCGACGAAGCCAGCCGGTTGGCGTTGTACATCCCGTTGTAATAGACACAGGCACCCAAGGCCCAGCTCAGGCTAGCTGCGGCCAGCAGGCTTACCGGCAGAGGTCTGCCTTTCAGGGTCAACCTCCTGATCCAACCATGGGACTGGTCTTTCGTTGATACTCGAGCAAGTACTCGACAATAGCATCGGCCAAGGCCGACGCAATCGCTCTTTGACTGGCGTATGAGGTCAGGAAACGTCCGTCTTCCGGATTGGTGCTGTAACCCAGTTCGATCAGAATGGCGGGGCGCCGGGCCGTCGTCAGCACCATGAACCCGGCCTGCTTTACGCCGCGACTCTCGCCGGTGTGAACCGTCTTGAGTCGCTGCTGCACCAGCTCCGCGGCGCGAGCCGACTCCCGCAGGTGCTCGTTCAACTGAAGGTCCTTCAGGATAAAATCGAGTCCTACTCCGGCAGGGCCCGCGGTCGTGCCCGCCTCGAACCGGACGGCTTCGTTCTCCATCTGCGCCACTCTTGCGGCATCCTCGGTTCGTGCCTCCGCCAGAAAGTACGTCTCGAATCCTCGAATGTCGGTGTATCCCCGCCGACGAGCGAGGGAGTTGACGTGCAGGCTGACGAAGAGGTCGCAGGACTCGGTGCAGTAGCTACCCCGATCGCCCAGAGCTATCAGGGTGTCTGACGTACGGGTCATCTGCACCCCCACGCCGCGGCGCTTCAGCTCGTTCCGAAGGAGGAGTCCCACCTGTAGGGTAACGTCTTTTTCCCGGGTACCTCGGGGAAAGAAGACGCCTGGGTTTCCCGGGTCCACTCCTCCGTGGCCCGGGTCAATGGTGACGCTGTGCCCCGGCCGCAGCCCGTTGGGAAGGCGGGTCTCCCGGGGAGAAACCTGCGCGCTGGCGGGGCGTTCCGGCGCTCCCGTCACCGTGAGTCGCGCTCGCCGGCCATCATAGCGGTAGCGGCTACCCAGATGAGCGGGCAGGATCTCGGCGACGAACTGGAACGGGAGGTAGAGGGTGTCGCGGGCGACCGATGCGGCTGCAGCCAGGGGCTGCAGCCGATTGCTGCACAGGCACAGAGGAGCACCGAGCAGAAAGCGGAAGCTCTCTCGGCCGACACTGACCTCGGCCCAGGCCTCGTTGACGGTGGCCGATCCATCGAGCGCCGACAGCAGGACGGGGGCGGCTATCACCGGCGCCCCGGTCTGGTCGATACGGACCGGAACCCGGGCCTCGCCCTTGGCTCCGGCGATGGTGACGACCTGGGGAGCGGAATCGAGGCTACCCAATGCGGCGAGCAGTATCAGGAACCCGATCACCGGCGGCCCCGCGCTGAGATAGCTCGGGCTACTTCGCGCTCCTGGATCTTACGCTTGAGCGTCTCCCGCTTGTCGTGCTGCTTTTTGCCCTTGCCCAGCGCGAGAGCCACCTTGGCCCGCCCGTTCTTGAAATACAGCTCCAGAGGCACCAAGGTGAGCCCACGCTGCTCCACCGCGCCGATCATCTTTTCGATCTCCCGGCGATGCAACAGCAGCTTGCGGGCACGCACCGGATCGTGGTTGTAACGATTGCCCTGCTCATAAGGCGTGATGTTCATCCCTTCCAGGAACACTTCGCCGTTCTTCACCCGGGCGTAGGCCTCCCGTATGCTCGCCTTCCCGTTCCGAAGCGACTTCACCTCCGTCCCCGTCAGCACGATGCCGGTTTCCCAGGTCTCGAGGACATGGTAGTCGTGGGTTGCCTTGGGATTCCGGGCGACCGTCTGTTTTCGGTCGGCCGGCGGAGTGGAATCGCGGCTCACTGGAGGTATCCTAAGCAAAGGATAAGCCAAGACGGGAACGAAAGGAAAGACGGGAAGGTCGGGAAGAAAGGCCGGAACGGAGCCTTCCGGACCAATCGGAGGGCTTCACGTTTCTTACCTTTCTGTCTTTCCCGTCCTTCCCGTCTTTCCAAACGTCCTCATGCCGAAGGCGGGACTCGAACCCGCACGGGCTTGCGCCCACTGCGCCCTGAACGCAGCGCGTCTACCAGTTCCACCACTTCGGCGAAGCCCGAAAACCTAATACCGCGGCATGCCTACTTCAATCCGATCGGCCCAGGCATCGATGCCTCCCGCAAGGCTTCGGACCCGACCAAATCCTGCGCCCTTGAGGAGGGCGAGCGCCTTCATCGAGCGGACTCCATGGTGGCAGTGGGTGACTATCTCGGCATGACCGTCAAGCTCGCCCAGGCGCTCGGGCAGCTGACCCAGCGGAATCAGCCGAGCCCCTTCGATATGGGCGATGTCCCATTCGTGCGGCTCGCGCACGTCGATGAGCACCAGATCCGGGCCTTTCTGGTCCATCTCGCGGCGCAGCTCTTCGGCGCTGATCTCCGGACCGGCATACGCCGGCTCCGCCCCGATTCCGCAGAACGCTTCGTAGTCGATCAGCTCATGGATGGTAGGCTGCTCGCCGCAAATCGGACAGCCGGGATCCTTGCGGAGCTGGAGCTCGCGAAAGCGGAGCTTGAGCGCATCGAAGAGCAACAGCCGTCCAACGAGTGAGTCTCCCGCGCCGATGATCCACTTGATCGTCTCCAGCGCCTGGATACTTCCGATGATTCCCGGGAGCACCCCTAGCACGCCGCCCTCGGCGCAGCTCGGCACCAGTCCGGGAGGAGGCGGCTCCGCATAGAGGCACCGGTAGCAGGGTCCCTCTTTGGCGTAAAACACCGAGGCCTGGCCTTCGAACCGGAAGATGCTGCCGTAGACGTTGGGCTTGCCCAGCAGCACGCAGGCATCGTTTACCAGATATCGAGTCGCAAAGTTGTCGGTGCCGTCCACGACGATGTCGTACTCGCCCAGAATCTCCAGTGCATTCTCCGCGGTGAGTCGCGTCTCATGCTTCTCGATCCGCACGTTGGGGTTGACATCGTTCAATCGAGCTTCGGCGGACTCGAGCTTGAGGCGACCCAGGTCAGCGGTGCCGTGTACGATTTGGCGCTGCAGGTTGGTGAGATCGACCACATCGAAGTCCACTATGCCGATGGTTCCGACCCCCGCCGCGGCAAGGTAGAGCGACAGCGGTGATCCCAGACCCCCGGCCCCAATCGTGAGGACGCGGGCCGCCTTGAGCTTCCGCTGGCCGGCCAAGCCCACTTCCGGCAGCAACAGGTGCCGGGAATAACGGAGCACTTCGGCGTGGGATAGCGACGGCTCCGTACCCAGTGTGGGGGAGCCCCCGGCGATGCTGGGCACGATAGTCAGTACATCTCCCGGACGGACGGGGGTGGCGGTAGACGAGAGCTGCCGAATGTCGGTCTCGTTGAGATAAAGATTCACGAAGCTCCGCAATCGGCCATCGTCCTGGAGCAGGTGCCGCTTGAGGCCGGCATGGGTAGTGAGCAGTTCGTCGAGCACCTGGCCTACGGTGTCGCCGTCCAGCTCGATCGTGTCCTGGCCCGCGGTAAAGCTCCGGAGCGGGGTAGGAATGGAGACAGTTATAGGCATGAATCACACCTCACTGAAAACCTCGAGAAACTCGGATCGCATGGCCGACCGGTCAGGCTCCAGCTCCCAACTCGTGAGCTCGGCCGCCTGTCCCCGGTCGACCCTGACGATGACATAGCTGTACCAGGGCCAGGCGTGCTCGACGTCGAAGGCTGACGGAATGGCGGGGTGGTCGGGGTGCGAGTGATAAAAACCCAGCACCTCGAGTCCGGCCCGGCTCAACTCCTCCGTGACCCGACGCAGATCGTCCGACGCGATCAGAAA
>JAICPP010000232.1 GCA_025929805.1 Gemmatimonadales bacterium
ACGCTCATGGGTCTTATGACAGGCATAGACCGGCAGTCGTGCGCCGGGCGCGGCTTGGGTTGCCGGATGGGAGGTGTCGGAAGTCACACGAGCTTGTAATTGCGGAATTCGAATACCCGGGCGCCGGTGAGACGTTCGATCAGGTCCGAGGCATAGAAGCGCAGGTGCTCGGGCCGGAAGTGCGGCGGCTCGACTCGCCGCTCGGGGTCGTGTCGCCGCGCGTCAACCCATTCCTGTGCGATAGCCGGATGAGTGCCCCGGAACGACTTCAGGCCGGGAAACCAGGGCAACAAAGGCCGGTTGGCCTCCCGCTCCTTGGACCAGGGGTAGAGCACCTGGCTGGCCTCACGCTTGGACCGAAGTGCCTGGGCGGGTCTGGCCCAGCCGTAGTGAAACATCTCGGCACTCGTCAGTCGGGCGCGAATCTTCCTATGGTTCGGACCCACCCTGAAGCCCTGGGCGCCCTGGTAGGGACGTATGTCCAACGCCGGGTCGAGACGGACCGCCCGAACTTCTCGCCGATACCAACGCCGGTTCCGGGCAATGGTGTCCAGGTCTCCGTAAAAATGGAGGTACCTGACCAGGAGACCCTCCACTCGACCATCCGAATCGTGCTCCTGAACTGCGCGCGCCAAGGTCTCCGCACCCGCTTCATGCAGCACTTCGTCAGCCTGGATGTAGATCCCCCACCGATGTCGGCAGGCTCGCATGGCTCGCAAGGTTTCATTGCCGAGCACCTTGTTCTTGATGCTCATGTCCCACTCGGTTTCCAGGATCCGAATTCTGGGGTCCCGGATCGAGCGGACCAGCTCGAGTGTATCGTCCTCAGAGCGGCCCACGTTCACCACGACCTCGTCACAAATAAGAAGCAGCGAACGGATGCTCGCCTCCAAGGGAAAATCGAGCTTGACGCCGTTCCGGACTATGGTGAACCCCGACAGCTTGACCAAGCAGCCCTCTACTCTGGAAGTATCAGGAAAGTCGCCGCAATCTCGCCGCAGGACTCGACCGGTGCAACGTCCTGCTCACGCGCCAAGAACGGATCGATACAGCGAGATGGTGAGATCGATCGTGCGAGCAAGTGAGAAGCGCTCCCGGGCAGTGACCAGAGCCGCCGCGCCCAGCTTGCTTGCCGTCCGATTGTCGCCCAGCAGCTTCTCGATCGCACCCGCCCAAGCAACGGGATTGAGTGGCGCAACCAATCGGCCATCCACTCCATCCGTCACCACTTCAAGGTTGCCGGTCGCAGCAGACGCGATGACCGGCTTGCCGAGGGCCATGGCTTCCAGCAGAGCCTGAGACAGTCCCTCTGAGCGAGAAGGCAGCAGGACCAGCTCCAGCAGGTCATAGAGCGGGCGCACCTGAGTGTCGAAGGGAATGCAGACCACCCGGTGCCGGCTGGGAGCGCGGCCGGCCAGTTTCCCCAGCTCACTATTCGGATCGACCCCTGCGAGCACCAGTGTAACGGGAATCCTGACGAGCTCCAGGGCCTGCAACACGACGGCCTGATCCTTGGGTCTCGACACGATTCCTACGGTATGACGCTCTGGTTCCCACCCTATCCGCCGGCGCCAGGCTTCTAATGCCTTCTCCGAAACCGGAACGTCGACTCGGTCGGTCACCAATCCATTGGGGATGATGGCCAACTTGCTCCGCGGCGTGCCGCGCCGTACCAGTGCCTCGCCGACTGCTCTGCTAACAGCCACCATGCGAGCGGCCAGCCGGCTGGTCAGCCAGTTGGTCACAAAAAAGGTTCGCGGCATCTGGCGGCGCGTGGCGACGAAGGGAACTCGCAAACGACCAGTGAGGGCGAGTCGGGTCAACGCGGCCCGGTCTCTTGCGCTCTGCGAGTTGATCAGCGCTACCGGGTTTCGCTCCAGCAACGTGGCCAGCCTGGCCGCATTGGCCCCGGTTCGCCTCGGCTCGAGGCTGAGCGGGTGCACCTCCAGACCGCTATTCCGCGCCAGGAGCTCTGCTTCGGAGTTCGGGGGGCACACAAATCGCACCTGAAGGCCGGCCCGAGCCAATCCGATGCTCAGGTGCAGAGTGGATGTGACCGAGCCGGCACCTCCGCCCTGGTGAAGCACCTGCATCACACTGGTCACACGACTGAACGGTTGGCGGCTCTGTCCGGCGGCCAGTACATTGCGGCCGCATGCATGTCGCCCTCTACTTTCATGGCCCCCTCCCGGTCGAGGGATACGGCGGCACGCAACGGGTGGTAGTGTGGCTCGCGCGGGGACTGGCCCAGCTGGGTCATCAGGTCACGCTGCTCGCGCCGGTGGCCTCTCGGGTGCCCGAGGCCACGCTGGTGGGACTGGATCCCCGGCAGACCGGACGGCCCGAATTCGACATCAGCCCGTTCGTCCCCCGATCCGCCGACATACTCCACAGCCACACTCCACTCACCAGGACTCCAGCTCTTCCTCATGTGTTTACCCTCCATGGCAACCTGCGGGAGGGAAGGATAGCGCCGCCCAACACCATCTTTCTCAGCGCCGACCATGCGAGGCGTCATGGGGGAACTGCATTCGTCTATAACGGCGTGGACCCCTCGGAATTCCTGTATCGACGCGAGAAAGCGGACTACGATCTTTTCCTGGGGCGGTTACACAGCGTCAAAGGGTATCGTTGGGCGATCCAAGGGGCCAGACGGGCAGGACGAAAACTGGTCATTGCCGGAGGCTGGCGGCTCAGCTGGAGAAGCGGGCTCCACTACGTGGGCTCGGTCGCGGGCAGGCACAAGGCAGACCTGCTCGCCGGGGCGGCTTGCCTGTGGATGCCGGCCCTGTGGGATGAGCCCTTCGGCCTCACCCTGGTGGAGGCCATGATGAGCGGGACGCCGGTGCTCGGCACCCGGCGCGGCGCGCTTCCCGAGGTAGTGTCTTCGGGGGTGGGGGCGTTGGGCGACAGCCTGGATGAGCTGGTGAAGCTCAGGAACGCTCTACAGCGGATCGATCCTGAAACGTGCCGCTCGCGGGCGGAACGGTGGTTCAGTCATGTGCGGATGGCGGAGCAGTACCTGCGGATGTATCGGCTGTATCTGGCATCGGGCGCGCTTCCTGCCGGGAACCTCGCTGAGTAACAGCCGCGTACTTTCGGCTGCAGCAAGCCGATCTCCTACAACTCGGCAGTCACGGGCTCCTCATCCCGGAACTGCAAGTCGTAGAGCCGCCGGTACAGCCCACCTCCACGCAACAGCTCCTCGTGACTGCCTCGTTGCACCACGCGCCCGGCCTCCAGGACCACGATCTCATCGGCATCACGCACCGTGGTGAGTCGGTGGGCAATTACCAGCACGGTACGCCGCTCCATCAACCGCTCGATCGCTTGCTGCACCAGGCGTTCCGATTCCGTATCCAGCGCGCTGGTGGCCTCGTCCAGAATGAGGATCGGCGGGTCACGCAGCAATGCCCTCGCAATCGCAATCCGCTGGCGCTGCCCGCCGGAGAGTCGGGTGCCGCGCTCACCCAGCATGGTGTCGTAACCCTGGGGCAGTGTCTCGATGAACCCCGCGGCGTTGGCCGCGCGGGCAGCGGCCCCCACCTGCTCCCGGGTGGCCTCGGGGCTGCCGTAGGCAATATTTGCGAGCACGGTGTCATTGAGCAGGATAGCATCCTGACTTACCACACCCATCAGAGCTCTCAGTGAGCGGCGACTCAGCCGGGTAAGTGGCACCCCGTCCATGAGGATCTGCCCCTCGGTCGGATCGTGAAAGCGAGGAAGCAGATCCGCGGCCGTCGTCTTTCCCGCTCCGGAGGGTCCCACCAGAGCCACCACCTTCCCCCGGGGAAGACGAAACGAGACATCGCGCAAGACGAGCTCACCCTGTCCGTACCTGAAGGAGACCCGGTCAAACACGATTTCCCGCTCGAAGTGAGCGGTCTCCTCGCCGGGGCGATCGATCTCAGTGGCCGGCTCGTCCAGAAACCCGAACACCCGCTCGGCACTGGCGAGCGTTACCGCCATCGCCGCGGGGAAGGACGCGATGGTCTTCAAGGGCGACGAGAGCTTCAGGGTAGCCATCAGGAACACGATGATGGCCTCGGGGGCCAGCGGGGTCGGAAGTCCAATCAGCGCCGGGGTGGTCCCGGCCCAGATGATGAGGATGACCAGAAACCCGGAGAAGACCTCGGTGAGCGGACTGGTCAACGACGAGAAGCGCTGAGTTCGGATGACACGCTTCCGGTAGCGTTCTGCCTGTGCGGTGAAGCGGGAGGACTCGCGGGCCTCTTCGCCGTAGGCCCGTATCAGCCGGATGGCGCCGAGCCGCTCGCTTACCGTCGAGGTGATCTCTCCCCGCTCCCGAGCACGGGCCTGTGCATGG
>JAICPP010000023.1 GCA_025929805.1 Gemmatimonadales bacterium
ATGGCCATGGTGATGTCGCGGGCTCCAGCGATCACCACGCGATCAGCAAACGCTTCTCGCCACGTCTCCAAAACTTCCCGCCGCTGCTCGCCACTGAGATGAGGTCCGCGGCCGGTGTGCGCCCAGACCGCAACCCCGGCTACCGGCTGCGCCGCCATCCAGCCGGCGTAGGACCGCTGGGCAGCGGAATCCATCTCGCCCCCGCGGAAGGGCACCGGTACCGCGGGGACCAGTCCGCCGGTCAGGCGATCCAGGAGTACGGTCATGGGCTGCGGCTCACAGCTGCAGCGATACTTGTCGCGTTCACCGATTCGATGGCGGCCCGCTGGTCCGCGCCGAGATCCAGCAGATCGAGCTTGGCGATGCTGGCTTCTGGTAGCCGGAGTGGTTGACCGGTGCCGAATACGAATCGTTCGATTCCCACGGTGTGCAGCACTGTCTGGAGATGGTCCTCCGGGGGGCCCCAGAGCCAGCAGATATCCCACCACACCCGGGCAGCCTCGTCGGGGGTGCTCCCGAAGTGCACTTCTTCCACGAAGCTCCGGTCGGCATGGGTCACCACTAACCGGACAGCCGGATCGGTCCGAACCAGGGTGCGGATGGCCGAGGGCGGTAACTCACCCGCCACATCGTTCGGATGTCGTTGTCTCGCATCCTCCAGCCGGACTGCAAGGAGGAGTGGAAGACCCTCGGTCCCACAGCAATGGGCGAGAGCCCGCATCTCCTTGCCGGTCGGGTCGAGGCCGTAGTGCATGGGATCGCACCTCACAGCCGGCACCTGGTCCGCCACCGCTTCCCGCACCTGCTGCTCCCATCCGGCGAGTCCGGGATGCACGGCGGGAATCGGACGGAGTCGGTCAGAGCGCCGGGCAGTTCCATACAGCCAAGGGTTGCCGGCGGCAGGATCGCGCCAGAATACGCTGGGCAGGTGGCTGACCCAGGCCTGATCGATACCCACCCGATCCATTGCCTGGAGCAGAGCATCGACGGAGGTTCCCGGGACCCGGCGGAAGGGATACGCACCGACGAAACCATTGACGTCGATGCGCATCAATCGCTGGGGAAGGCACTGGGGGGAAAAATGCGGGCGGCGTTGCGCCACCGGACCCGCTCGACTTCGTGCGCTGGCAGGAGCGCCTCCAGATACCGCAACTTGGCCCAACCCGTGTCGATCGTCAGATCACAACCCCACAGCAGGCGCTCCGTGCCGACCGACTCGATACAGGCCTCGAGCATGCCGCCGTCAACGCCGCTGCCGGACAGATCCACGTAGACGTTGGAGAGAGGTTTGACCGCGGCGAGTGAGTGGATCCAATCGCCTCCGCCTCCGATGTGCGCCAACAAGAACTTGACTTGGGGATGACGCGCGGCCAAGGAGCCCAGCTCGGCGGCGTCGCTGGCCTCCTGTCCGGCGTGTTCTCGCCGGCGATGCTGCCAGACATGGTGCAGCACCGGCACCCCGCGTTCCTGGGCCACCCGGCATATCGGGTCGAGAAGTGCATCGTCGGCCCGGCGGCTGGCCGCGAGCTTGATCCCGATCATCCCGGCATCGAGGCAGCGGCGCAGCTCGGCCAGGGCGTGACGCTGGAAGTTGGGATTGACCACAACGTAGCCGCGAATCCGGGAGGCATGGGCCTGCTGAAGCTTCAGCAGGAAATCGTTGCCGTATTCGATATCGGGCGGCGAAGGAAAATAGATGGGGGAAGTGGCTCCCCAGCTACCGAGAATCGACGCAACGTGCACCGTGATTCCCACGCGCTCGCCTGCTCGAAGCCGGCTGGCGTTCCGCTCCCGCCAATCGGGGCGGGGAGAGCGATCGTGGAGAAAGTGCGCGTGGACGTCGATGAGCACCCGGCTCTACCTCTCCCCCTCCTCCTCCTCCTGCTCAATGCTTTGCAGCCCGCCGAGTCCCGTGTCCTGCGCGTCGTGGATGGTCACATCGAGATCGGTCTCCGCTGACATCTCTTCCTCCAAAAGACCATCTTCATCGTCCACATCGTCGAGATCGTCGACGGTTCGTTTCCGCGGTGACATGTCGTCCTCCTCTTCAGTGCACTACACGCTTGCCGATGCTCCCAATCTAGGCTGGTTTCGCCACCGCAGAGAGTGCCTCTCGCAGTTGCTCCAGCGTACGATCTACGACGGCATCGTCGTGAGCCAGTGAGACAAAGTTGTAGGCCGAGCGCTTGAAGAGGAGACCGCTTTGGGCGCACGCCGCAGTGACCGCACGCGATACCGCCTCATCTCCGTACTGGAGAAAGCACATCTCGGCCATGCCACCCACGCCGGTGACCAGGTCGGAGTGCTCACGGTGGAGCGCTTCCAGACCCTGACGCAGCCGGGCGCCGACTCGTCCCAGGTGCTCCGGCACCCGTCGGCTCACCAGCACTTCGAGCGTCGCCTTGGCGGCCGCGAGGGAAACGAACTCCGTTGCCAGCGTGGACGAGATCCAGGTGCGACCGACTCCCGCCATCACGTCCCGCCGGCCGCCCACCACTGCGAGGGGGAACCCATTTGCCAACGCCTTCCCGAGAACGATCAGGTCCGGCTGAATGTGGTAGCGCTCGCTGGCGCCACCGACCGCCAACCGACAGGCCGTCTTGATCTCATCCACTACCAGGAGCGCCCCACAACGCGCGGTCTCTTCTCGAATGACGCGAAGCCACTCGGCATCAGGCTCGGTAACAATCACCGGTTCGAACACTACGGCCGCCAGCCGGTCGCCGGCCGATCGGATCAGCGCACGAGCCTGTTCCGGCTGATTGAAGGGCAGCTCACTGTAAAGCAGGCGAGTGGATTGGGGAACTCCGGAAGCCCCCTGGCACCAGTCCAGCCAACCGTGATACCCGCAACCCAGGATGTGCTCGCGCCCGGTTGTCACTCGAGCCAGTCGCACGGCCGCCGCCACAGCCTCGGCGCCGCTCTTCAGAAAACGCACCTGCTCGGCACTCGGCATGAGCCGGCAGATCTCGGCGCCGAGCTCTTCCTCCAGCAGCGGGGCCAGAGGCCCGACTACCCCGCCCGCTATTGCCTCCGCCGCGGCACGAGTCACCTCCGGATGACCGTAGCCGAGAGCGACCGATCCCAAGCCCATGATGTAGTCGATGTACTCCCGGCCATTCTCATCCCAGACTCTACAGCCGGAGGAGCGCGCCATCCGGGAAGGGAGCTCGGGATCCAGGCTGCCGAAGAGAGTTTCCGGACGCTTGCTCCCGGTCGAGGTGAAGCCCGCGATGTGCTCGCTCATCGCAACTCCAGTGTTCCGAGCCGCTCCGGATCGTGCCTATCGCCTCGGAGCCACACCCATCCTCCGCCTCCGCTCCAGACCAGCTGTCCTGCCCGGCGCACTCGGCCGGGGAGCATCTGGTTGATCAACAGGTCGAATCCAATCTCCTCTCCTTGACGAACGGAAGCCCAGGAGGCCGGAGCAATCCCTGCAGTCAGGACATAGCCGGTTTCCGTGGCTCTCCATCTGCCCTGCAGCGCGGCGCCCATTGGTCCGGAGACTGGACGAGTGATCAGATCGCCATTCCTGGATGACAGGGCGATCAAGAGCGCGTGCACGACTTCGTCTGCCGGCAGCTTGAGGTACAGCTGCAGCCCATCGGCGTGAATCTCGTCCGGCTCGTTGTCCAACCGAAGCGGCGGCGCAGCGGGGTCACGCGGGAGGATCTCACTCTTCACCACCTCCGCCGCCAGATAGAGCCCTTCGTCACTCCAGTTGAGATATGCCCGGGCGGAAAACTCCTCGGGGCCCGCGTAGGGCTCTTCGCTCCGGCGATACTGATCCTCGTGATCCAGGTCCAGCGGCTCGCTGGTATCGAAACCTGCCAGGGTGCCATCGAGGGCGGGAGGATCTATTACATGAACCGCAACTGCTCTGGCAACCAGTGGCCGGTCCGTGCGCACTATGGGCTCGAATGCCTGCTCCGGCCGGCGAGCACCTCCAAGTCGCACGATCTGCTCCGGGGTCCGAACCTCCCAGCCTTCGACCACACTGACGTGGCGTTCCACTCCCGCCGAGGTCTCGACCTCTATGGCGTTCTCGGCCTGGCGGATCCGACCCACCGTGGGTGCACCGCGGCCGGATTCCAGCACGGTGACTAGCCGCAGGTTCCGGCCTCGGGCCCGAAGGATGTAGAACGGGTCGAGGGACTGACTGCCTGGTACACCGGGAGCTCGAGCACGGATCAGCTCGCCCTCATGCAGTAGATGCACGGTCAATGTCACGCCCTCCCGACCACAGGAGCGGAGTACCACCGGTTCGTCTGCGGCAGGCACGAACCGTTCAGGAGCCTGGGCAAAATCTTCCCGGAGCTGGTCTGGGACCCAGCTGCCCGGCGGCTTGATCTCGACTGGTCCAGCAAGATGTAGGGGCAGCTCGAGGAGGTGATCTTCGCCTCCCGAGAGCTCGACGACGTCGAGCACGTATCTGGGTCCGGCGATGACGCTACGAGTCAGTTCTCCGTAGCGTCCCCGGGCCCAAGCCCAGGAGCCGCTCTCCCCAAAATGCTCGCAGACGGCGTCCCCGACCGGCTGGGAGACGCCATCCAGTCGAGGCGCGTTATGCGCCAGCGTCGATCGATACCAGAAGAGATCGGGAGATACATACGATCCGGTACCGAGGTCGGGGAGCCAGTACTCCCCGTCGGCGTGCAGGAGAAGGTTGAGGCGGTCAGGGTGACCGTGGCCACCGCCATAGCTGCCGCACTCGAGAGCGACATACCTGTTGCCGGAACGGAGCAAGGCAAGCCCCTGTCCCTCGAGGAAAACGCTTCCGGCAGCCCACGCAGGCGTCTCGGCGGGAAATGACGGCGCCATTTCCAGCAAGGACCACCAGGAGAGATCAGCGCGAGTTCGCAGCCGCTGCAAGGCCGGCTCCCCAGCCTCGTGCAGATAGGAGTCGAAGGTCTGTGCCGGTTGTGAGGGGGATTGGTACAGCCGCTCGAGCCAGTTCCAGAGCTCGCCCGGACGATGTGCTGTCGTATCCAGCCGGGCCAATCCGATCTCCCAGAGCTCCAGATACATCGGTTGCGCCAGAGAGACTCCGAAGCGGGAATCCTTTCGGGCTGGAAAGGTGAAGTCCGGGAGCGCCGTGAGCGCGGGCGCTCGGAGCGCGGCCGCCAATCGGCCGGCCAATCTTGGATCGGCCAGCACGTCCACGCCCGCCTGGCGGGCCCACCCCATGGCGACAAGCTGACCTCGAAGGGCAAACAGGTGATAGTTGTCTCCCTCGAACCACATGCCGTCAGGGCCAAATCCCTGGAGCAGGTGAACCAAGACCCCTCCCGGCCCCTCGATGGCACGGGTGGCGAGCTCTTCGTCCTCGAACCAGACCGCCACGGCCGCCAGTGCGGCGTTGTGCCAAGTCTGACGGTTGGATAGGCTCTCGTTGAATTCTCCAATGAGATTGGCGGCCTCGTCGGCGACCTGATTGACCACCTCGGATGTCCGGTCGTCCAGCGCGCCCGCTTCACGAAGCAGCGTGGCCGCAGCCAGGTAATTGGTCGTCCAGATGGACTCGAGGTAGGTAGAAAAGAACAGCCGGCTGGGACCGAGGACGTTATCCCGGTTGGGATACTCCTGATACCGCTCATAGCCCTGTAACAGCGCGTTCGCCCGCTTGATGGCGTCCGGCTCTCCCGAGAGCGCAGCGAGCGTGGCCACGTGAGCAGCCCGCTCCGAGACCCAGAGATGCTGATAGTGGGCCCAGGCGCTGTCGTGGCGATCGCCGGTAAACGCTCTCCCACAGGCGGGACAGCGGTGCTCCCTGGGACTCCAGGGATCGAATTCTAGTCGGATGCCATGCTCGGGGCAGACCCCGCCGTCTGCCGTGAGGGTGGCTTTCATGCTTGGAATGGAGGGCATTCGCTGGAGGACCGGCAAGGCTCGCTCCTCCAAGCGGCGGAGCAGTCCCTGAAGATCCGGCGAGCCGGCAATTGCCTCCCGCCGGACGGTAAGCTCCTCGACGCTCAGCACAGGTACACCCCTCTCATGGCCCAAGCCACTGGGAGGAGCCGTGCTCCGGATTGCCGGCCGGCTTCCATCATGGCGGCGGGATTGTCCGGTGCCAGGAAGAACATGCACCCACCCGCACCTGCGCCGGCGGCTTTGCCTCCCAGAGAACCGGCGGCTCTCATGGCTTGCTCGAGACGAGCCATCTCGGGAGTGCACATCCGGGTATCCAGGGCCTGCTGGTGACGCCAGTTCTCGCTCAACAGCCGGCCAATCCGCGCAAAGTCGGCCGCAGTCAGCGCGTCGACCATGTCCACCGCCACTTCACGCAGGCCGTGAAGCGAGGTTACGACATTGGCGTCACCCTGCTCGTACGCGCGCATGACCCGCTCGATGGTGGTGCCGGAGAACCGTGACGCGCCGGTGTAGCACAGCACGACCCGCCGGGCCAGTTCGCTGCTCAACTCCGGCTCCAGCTTTAGACGCTGGACTTCAAAGGACGGATCGAGGAATTCCAGCCGGAGGAAGCCGCCATGAGACGAGGCGAACTGGTCCTGCCGCCCGCCGGGTATACCGGCTTCCACGGCTTCCAGATGGCATGCGGTCTCCGCAATCTCCACCGGGTCCCGGGTCTCGCCCCGCGCGGCCGAGAGGGCGGCCACTAACGCAACATCGAGTGCACCGGAGCTACCGAGTCCCGAGCCGCTCGGCGCGTCCGACCGGGTGGTGAGGGTACAGCCTCCAACCGGGAGCATCCGCAACCCTGCCTTGAGCAGGTCGAGGCGGCCATCACGAACCAGTCCGGCGGAATCAGCCACTTCCAGCCGATCCTGCAGGTCCTCGGACACCAGCCGAAAGCCACTGCCACCGAGTCTCACTTCGGCCCGCGCGAAGAGTCGTATGGCCGCCGTGACGACCGTACCGCCTTCGCGCGCGGAAAAGGGGGGAACATCGGTCCACCCGCCGGCCAGATCGAGCCGAACCGGCGCCGACGCGCTGAAGGCGGGTTCGGTCAGGGTGCTACCCACCACTTCTGCACCGTCGGCAGCTCGCCCCTCAAATCCATGGTCACTCCACGAACTCTGCGGCTCATCCCCTGAAGTCCTCGAGCGTGATACAGGAATGCAACCGGTAACGAGTCCGCAAATATGCGCTGAGCCAGCACCGGATCGGGAGGAATGCGGAGACCGGCGAGCTCTCCGAGCGGACCGAGGTAGCCCAGGCCCAGATCACCCGGGATACCCAGAACGGCAGCATCGAATTCATGCCTTGGCCCGTAGACCCGGGCGAGGAAAGCCGACAGCTCCAACAGGCGGATTGTGGGATCGAAGCCCGCATCCCGAAGCCGCGCTTGTACCATCTGCTCCAGCGCCGCTTCTCCACTCCCGACCGTGAGCAGCTCGAAGGAAAGCGGTTCAGGCGATAGCGTGCCTGGGCTGAATGAGACAGGGGATATGGGCACATAATTCGGGGCGGTAGGCGGCACCGGACCGAAGGCTGGAGTTCCGAAGCCGTAGATATAGGCCTGCACCAGCTCGTCACGATCGATGGCGTCGCTCACGGCCCGGCGAACGCTGAGCCGATCAAAGGGAGCACGCCGGGTATTGAACACGATCCCATACGTCATGAGCAGGGGATAGCTCACCACCCGCAGGCCGGGATCGCGCTCCACGAACGCCGCGTGCGCCGGCTGAATGCCGGCGAAATCGAGCTCCCCGGAGGTGAGCGCCGCGAGCTTCGTGGTCGGCTCGTCGACCACGACCACGATGAAGCGCTCGAGCTTCGGCGGCCCTCCCAAGGCTTCAGGGAACCAGGGGTTGGCCGCGAACACCCAGCGGCGGTTCGGCTCGTGAGATACAAACCGGAACGGCCCATTCCCTACCGGCGAGCGGTTCCAGGACGCCTGTCGCAGGTGCTCGTGCGGCACGGTACTCAACAGATGTGCCGGCAAGATGGCGAGATCGGTCAGAAGATCGGGAAACGCTCTTTGCGGAGTGTTGAACCGCAGCACCACCGTCGAATCGTTCAAGGGGGTCACCGACTCGAACGCTGCCGTCTCGTTGGCGCGGGGGTACCCCGTCGCAGGGTCGCGCGCAGCATCCAGGGTCCAGGCGACATCACCCGCAGTCGTGGGATGCCCATCGTGCCACCGAACCCCTGTCTCGAGATGAAAGGTGAGCCGCCGGCGGTCGGAGGACCAATCCCAGCTCCGGGCGAGATATGGGCGGGGAGACAAGGCACTGTCGTAGCGTGCCAATGTCGTGAGCAACACGTACCGCTGGACCTGGCGTGCCAGGGGATGGACTGTCAGCAGCGGATTGATGCTCTGGAGGTCAGCACCCGACGCGAAGAGCACGGTCGCGCCGCGGCGGCTCGAGCTCGATCCGCAGGCCGTGAGCAGAGTGGCAAGGAGCACGAGGGTATAACGCGCAGAGAGCACGGCGTATTCTAGCCCAAGCAGGTTCGAAGTGCATCGCGTCGGGTATTCGGCGGACCTGTCGAAGCCCGGTAGGCTGAGCGCAGGGACTCGGAGGCGAAGTCGGCGCTTGAAGCCGATACATTCAAGCATGCTGAGAGCACTCCTGCGTCGTGCGCTCGCGGGCCTCGCCGTGGTCCTCGGCGTGATCACAATGATGTTCTTTCTGATCCGGTTGGCGCCGGGAGACCCTGCCTTGCTGCTGGTAGGTCCAACCGCGTCTCAGGAGCAGATCGCAGCTCAGCGAAGGGTGCTGGGCCTCGACCGTCCCTTGCCCCAACAGTACGCCACCTGGCTGGGGCAGTTCGTGCAGGGAGATTGGGGAACGAGCATCGCGACGGGCCGGTCGGTCATGGCGATGATCTCGGAGGCCTGGCCGGCAACCGTACGGTTGGTAGGGCTGTCCCTTGTCCTGAGCTATCTGCTTGGCATACTCGTCGGAGCGACCCAGGCATCCCTAGGCGGCAGGGTCGACACTACGCTTTCGGTCGTCAGTGTGACCCTGTTCGCGCTCCCTGGATACTGGCTGGGCCTCATGCTGGTCATGGTGTTCACCTACTGGGCCCGGGTCCTTCCAGCCTTCGGAGCCGCGGGCTTCGACGCGGATTATCTCACCGGTTGGAGTCGGGTTGCCGACCGGCTCCGCCATCTTGCCCTTCCACTCGCCACTCTCACGCTCATCGGAATCGGCGGGACTGCGAGGTATGTGCGAGGAGCCATGCTCGATGTGCGTGGCGCGCCGCATGTGGCGATTGCCCGGGCCAAGGGTCTCTCTCCCGTGCAGGTCACCGTGAAGCACGTGCTTCGAAACGCCTTGATACCGGTCGTCACGCTGCTCGGTCTCTCCCTGCCCGCCTTGTTCTCCGGCGCAGTGTTCATCGAGGCCATCTTTGCCTGGCCGGGCGTCGGGCGGATCATGGTCGAAGCGGTCGGTGCACGGGATTACCCCGTGGTCATGGCAGCCACCGCGGTGAGCGCGATGCTGGTGGTGGCGGGGAACCTGGTAGCCGAGGCATTGACTGCCTGGGTCGATCCGCGGATCCGGACCGCGGCAAACGCGGGTGCCGGCTGATGACTTCCCTGCTTCGGGACGCACGGGCTCGTTTCGGCCTGGCCGTGCTCGCGCTGGCGCTCCTGGTCGCCGTGTTCGCTCCATTGCTCGCGGTCGATCCAGTCCTTCAGCGGGATATTGTGGCTACCCGCTTCTTACCGCCGTTCAGCACGGATGTGCACGGGACCTTCCACCCGCTCGGCACCGACCGCTTCGGCCGGGACGTGTGGGCCCGCCTGGCGTTTGGCGCACGGGTATCCCTGGGTGTGGGATTGCTGGCGGTGCTGCTTTCGGTGGCCATTGGCACCGTCGTGGGTGCAGCAGCCGGGTTTTGGCGGGGAGGGATCGGCGTGGTGCTACTTGGCCTCACGGATTTTGTCCTGGCACTCCCCCGGGTGGTGCTGCTCCTGCTGCTGGCGTCACTGTGGCAACCCAGCGCCGCGCTCGTCATCGCGGTGCTCGGTGTGACCGGCTGGATGACCATCGCTCGCCTGGTTCACGGAGAGGTGCGCGCTTTGTCGGAGCGGCCCTTCGTGGAGAGCGCCGTTGCGCTGGGGGTGAAAGGACCTCGCGTGCTGATGCGACATATCCTGCCGAACGCGTTGACCCCCGTCATTGTGGCGGCCGCGCTGGGGGTCGGTAACGCCATCATGCTGGAAGCCGGCCTGTCCTTCCTGGGGCTGGGGGTTCAACCCCCCACGCCATCCTGGGGCAACCTGATCGCTTCGGGCCGCGACACGCTGGTCAATGCGCCCTGGGTGGCGACAGCACCCGGAGTGGCGCTGGTGTTGGTGGTGGTCGCAGCGACCCTGCTGGGAGACGCGGTGCGGGACCGGCTGGATCCGGCTCAGCGACGCGGGGAAATGGCCTGATTCAATGTCTGGTCCATTGGACCGCGTTCAATACTTCGTCGATCCTGCGCTCCAGGACCACCAGCGCTCCGGGCGCCGCGTCGCAACCGTAATAATGCTCGACGCGCTTGGTCCGTCCGTTCAGCCGCACGGTAGTGATGGCGGAGGGTGAGTCGGTAGAGTAGCGGCCGCAGGGGGGGACGGTCGGCGTGTAGCGCTCGGCGAACGAGAAATAACCCGCCCTGGCAAACTCCGAGAGGAGGGCATCGACACGGTCGGCACGGACCTGGTCGGTGGCCGTTCCCACCCGGCGAACGTGAGCCTTCCCTTCATAGGAGACGGCACCGGAGCGCGAGACGGCGATCCGATATACCGGACAGCCGCCAAAGCAGGCGGTTCGCTCCAGGACTATCACCGCAGCGGTGTCACTGGCAGAGGCGGCGGCATTCCCCGCGGGAGGCGAGACTGCCTTGCGAGGCGCACAGGCCGCCAGAAGCAGGAGCAAAGCCGGGTGCAGTACTCTGGTTGTCATCGAGCGACTTGCGTTCGCACCAGCCGACTTCGGACGCCATCCGATATGAGCAGATCGAGCCTGCCCTTGGATGTGGGCAGCTCGGCCTCTCCCCCTCGCGCCAGTGACAAGATCTCTCCGGTCTCTGGGTCTCGCACCATGACCATGGGGTGAGCCACGCTGTTCCACCGGAGCCGCACCCGGTGGCCTTGCACCCGGCGAACTTCCACTTGATCTGCCGGCAACCCCGGCTGTCCGCCGGTGGCGGCCGCGTGGACGGTTGCGGTGCGTCCCTGGCCGGCAACTTGAATGGTGGCGAGCCGCGCCGCGCCGGCGCCCGACAGTGGCACCGCAAAGACGAAGTTCTGCTGATCCTGGAGCCCGTCGGCAACCTCAGTCGGAGAGAAGGAGTAGTTGAACACAGTCGACCCGTCCGCCGCGTAACCCGACACGGTGTAGGACCCGGCGCGCTGAGGCAGACTGGGCCGGGTGTTCAGATGAAAGGCCGGCTCGAGCACCGGCTCTCCGTTCCGGACATAGCCCCATATCAGCAGAGTGGGCTGAACCACCCCGTTCATGATGGGAGGGCTGGGAGAGAGCAAGTAGTTCATGACTCCGCGATAGGTATACTCGCCGATCCACTTGGGATCGCAATACCCCATGATGTCGCTTACCGTGGGAGGCTCGAG
Organism: Gemmatimonadales bacterium; assembly: GCA_025929805.1. Lineage (GTDB taxonomy): Bacteria > Gemmatimonadota > Gemmatimonadetes > Gemmatimonadales > GWC2-71-9 > CAVVWJ01. The sequence goes on from JAICPP010000023.1 coordinate 11,534, forward strand.
CGTCTGGGTGGCGACGTCGAGTCCATAGGTGCCGGTGCTTCCATCGGGCTCGGGATACTGGGGATCGATCCCCGTCGGCCCGCCGCAAGGTGCGTGGTTCCTGGCCCAGTTGTGCCCCAGCTCGTGCGCCGCGACCAGGCTGCCGCTGGGCAGGTAATCCCACCCGAGTGCCGCTGGACGGCTGCCGAGCGCTGGATCGCTGACGTAAGCCACCCCAGCCACGCCGCTGGTGTAGGAGACTTTGGCAACCCCGTAGTAATAGCGAGAGCTTTGCTCCGCGATGCGCAACAGATCGATCTCGCGCAGGATCGTGGTCCAGGCATTGTTGCCGTTCAGGCGTTGAAGCGTATCCGTCGTCGACGTCGTGTAATCCGCATGGATGATCGTATTGACACCAGCGATCGGGTGCATCTTGCGGGTGGTCTCGAGGAACTGATCCTTGTTCGCATCGGTAACGTTGCCTCTTAGCCGGCGATTGAGCGGAATGCCCTTTTGAAGGACCGGCACGAAGGTCAGGTTGACCATGGGGACGGTGCGTACGTCGAGCGCCGCCGGTCCCAGAGCGGGGTAGGTGTTATCGCTCGGGTCGGTCTCCACCACCGCCCCGGTGGGATTTACCTCAGCCGAGACGGCCAGGCCTGGCTGGATGCGCGACCCCGGCACGGCCACGTTCCACGAATAGCTCAATGAGCTTTCGTCCACCGCTGTCGGCGTCGAGGTGGCGAGCGGTGGGGGCAAGATGGTAACCGAGTCCACCGGAACGACGCCGCTGAAATATCGAACCTTTACGACGGGCAGCGCCGTGTTGACCCGGTCCGCTACGACAAAGACGCGAAGATAGCCGTTGCGATCTTTCACCAGGGGCACCGACCCCGCAAAAGTCTGAGTGCTTTGGGTGAGATACAGGCCCGCAACCCGGAGATTCACGTTGCCATCGGCTGGCGGCGGGGCATAGGAGACGCTTGCATTCGCGGTTGCGTTGGCGACAACCGCTATTGTTTGACTGTTTGGACTTGCCGTATGGGGTGTGCCGCCGCCAGCCACCGTGTCCCGTGCCGTGACGGTATAGCTGCCAGGGTCCAGGCCGGCGAGGGTCGTTGTCGCAGGTACGTCCTGGCTATAGCCCGGGCCGGTGACGCTCACCGCCGCAGTGCCGCCCGTGCCCAGGCCGGTTATGGTCACGGCGAGGTTCCCGGTTGCCTGCGAATAGAAAACGGAGGCGTTGGCCTGGCCGCTACTCGAAGTCAGAGCGACGATCTGACTGGTTGGACTGGGGAAGTACTGGGCGGCCCCTATCATGACGTTGCTGGCGGACACCGTATAGTTGCCGGGCGTAAGCTGAGTGAAGGTCTGAGTTGCCGACGCTTGCTGGCTGAAGCCGTTGGGCCCGGTGATCGAGATGGCTGCGGTGGACCCGGTGGGAAGACCCAACACAGTCAGCGTGAGAGTGCCGCTGCTGGGTCCGCTGGGACCACCATCACAGGCAAGCCCAGCCAATAGCAGCAGGCACACCATCCTCAACCGCACCGCAAAGCTCATCGCAATTCCTTGGGTCGGTCCTGGCCAGAGTGGTTAGAGCGTCTTGCGTTCTGCATCGGCTCGACTGAAGCGGGATGCGACCACCGGGAATCGGCTGGTTTTGGCTCTGCCCGGGGCCCAGCTACTTAACGCGAGGACGCAGCCTGAGTTAGCCAGTGGGAGAGTCAAGCCGGCACAACTCCCGAACTCAGCCTACATAGATTGGGGCCAGTCAAAACCGCGACAATTCAGCGCAGGTCGATTTCTTCGGAGGTGGGATCGGCAATACCCGCGCCAGTCGGCGAGCGGCGGGGGCACCTAAAAAAAAATACCGAGGCCATGAGGGCCTCGGTGCCTGTAGCGCCGCGACGGGCAGAATTGGTCTGGTTGTCAGGCCGCGGTGGAACCCCCACCCCGCCCCTTCACGCAGCGCTGAACCTCTGCCAGAAGACGCTCTGCGGGGAAGGGTTTGGTCAGGATGCTACAGGGCGCCGCGATCCCAAGCTCCGATAGTGCCGCCGTAGCGTAGCCCGACATGAGAATCACCGGAAGATCGGGATGAGTGGTAGCGAGCGCCTGCATCAGCTCGACACCGTTCAGCCGGGGCATCACGATATCGGACACGACGACATCGATCGATGCCTGTCCGTCCTTGAGGAGCTCCAAGGCCTCGGCGCCGTCGGTGGCTTCGACAACCCCATAGCCATCCCGCTGGAGCACCCGCGCCGCGAAGCGTCGGACAGCAGCTTCATCATCCACTATGAGCACGGAAGCTCTGGTTCCAGCACGCGAGCCGGGCGCGTGCGAGACCTCGTCGAGTGTCTTCATACCTTGTGTGGTGAGGGACCCGAGCAATGTAATGCCCGCACCCTCTAGTCACCACCCCGCTGCTTGGCGCGAAGCGCGTCGAGGCTCCAGGGTCCTCCACCCGCGGCTGCCAGGTAGAGGAACAGAAAACAGAAGAGCACAGCCACCTCACCGTTATTCAGGATGGGCCAGAGCCCTCTCGGAGCGTGAGCCTTGAAGTACGCCACTGCCATCTCACCCGCCAGAAGAAAAGCCACCGGGCGGGTAAAGAGTCCAACCAAGAGGAGGAGGCCGCCGAAGGTCTCCAACACACCGGCAAGACCCATGAGGGACAGGAGGGGAGCACTGTCGCGCGGCTCACTCGCCGGCCAGCCGAACAGCTTCTGGGTGCCATGGGCCATGAACAGGAACGCAGCGATGATGCGGAGAACACTGAGGAGGTGGCCACCCCACCTCGCGGGAACCGGGCCGAGCATTGAGAGACTCCTGAAATGATGGTGGAATCATGCTGGGCGTCGTCCGAGCCGAACGCTGAGCGGCCAACGAATGCAACGAGTCGATGGGGGACCCTGCCAGAGCGGGGTCAGCTCGTCGGCGAGCGTCTCGACCGGGTCCTCTCCCGTCACTTCGCGAAACCGTTGCGTCGCCGACCAGGTTGCGACATAGCCCAGCAACTCCGGCAGCGTCCAGTACTGTTCCATAATAAAGATCGGAGCCTCGAGCTCGGGAAAGGGAAAGGGTAGCGTGCGATAACCGCTCTCGACGTGCCGACGCTCTGGTGCCCAATAAGGGCCTACGACTTCATGGTAGAAGCGTCTCAAGATGCGGTCCATTGCCGGCTCGTGGAGCGTCTGATTGCCGTAGGTCCACACGGCCAGGATCCCACCGGAGAGGAGGACTCGCTCGACTTCCTGGTAAAAGGGCTCGAGGTCGAGCCAGTGGAGGGCCTGCGCCACCGTCACCAGGTCGGCACTGCTGGAGCGGAGGGCGCTCGCCTCCGCAGTCGCCACCCAGTATTCGATGGCTGGGTGCGGCGGTGCCATCGCCACCATGGCCTTGCTGGCATCGGTGGCCACCACCCTTCGAAAGCTGCGGGCCAGCCCCAGCGTGGCTTGACCGCTGCCCGCGGCGCAATCCCACGCAAGCTCATGCCGGCGGCACACTTTTGTGAGATAGGTGAATAACTCGTCGGGGTATCGAGGACGACAGGCGGCGTACGCTCTTGCGACGGCCGAAAAGTGGTCGGCCTGGGGTATCACGGAGACTCCAGGGCTCGCCGGCGGCGGAGAATCGCCAGGACTTCAGCGACGGGCAACGCCTCCACCGTACCCCTCCTCGAGCTCACCGTCGTAGCCATCAGGAGTGAGTTGTAGATGGCCTCCTCAGTGGCCTCGACGACAGCCTGAAACAGCCCGGACATCGCGTCGTTGCTCAGCTCCTGCGGCGTTCCGACGTTCGCACCACGCCGGCGCCGCACCCGCGCATTGACCGAGAAGGCAATGACGTAATCACCCGACCCGTTGTCCATTACGGACCCGGTCCTACCCACGCCGACTATTGCCCGGGCCGCCAGGCGGCGGAGGTTCCGATCACTGAGCGGCGCGTCGGTTGCTACGACGATCATGATGGATCCACCGGCGCCCTGCTGATCCCCTGATTGCTTCACGCCGGTCCGCCCCAGCGTCCGCCCCACGGGAACTCCCAGGATGTGGAGATCTCCTCCGAAATTGGACTGCACGAGCACTCCCACCGTCCACTGGCTGGCCGTATCCCGGCTGAGACGGGACGAAGTCCCTACCCCACCCTTCCAGCCGAAGGCGACCGTCCCGGTCCCGGCACCCACACTGCCTTCGCCCACTCTATCGTTTGCCTGGACCAGTGCCCGGCGGACGTCCTCAGACGAGACCGGCCGTTGCCGGATCGCGTTGAGCACGAAGCCATCATTGGTTTCCCCCACCACCGGGTTTATGGATCGCACCCCCTCCATGCCCGGCTGTTCCAGGAGATACGCCACCATCGCGTCGGCCACCTTCCAGACGCACAGGGTACAGGTGAGCAAGATCGGCGTCTCCAGCTCGCCCAGTTCCAAGACCTGGGTGGTGCCCAGCAGCTTGCCGAATCCATTGCCGACGTATACCGCTGCGGGTACCCGCTCGAAGAAGAGATTGCCGGGATGCGGCAAGATTGCAGTGACCCCGGTGCGGACCGAATCACCCTGGAGCACGGTGGTGTGCCCCACCGTCACACCGGATACATCGGCGATGGAGTTCAGTGGACCGGTTCGGAGCGTTCCCGGAGCAATCCCCAGCGCACGAGCTCGGCCTCGTTGTTGCGCGCTGCCAGGAAAGCTCATGCAGGCCAGGAGGAGAGCGCACAGGAGAAAGGACCGGCCGCCGAGCGCCATTGGTGGCTTCATGACTCTATGCCCCAGGGGACGGTGGGTACAACGCGGTTTCCAGTCGGGTGATGAGCTCAGCCTGCGCTGAGTTGATCTTCTCACGGGCGATGGCAGGGGTGAACCAGGCACACCGATCGACTTCGGGGAAGGTGAGCCAACGGCCCGACCCCCGGGGCCACTCGGTTTTCATGGTGTTGCTGGTGACCTTGGCCGGATCGGCGTCGCCCTCCCAGGCCCAGGCGTGCACCAGCTTACCCGCCTTCTGCCGAACCACTCCCAACGGGATGAACGGCCCCTTGGGCAGGATGCCGGTTTCCTCCTCGAACTCACGGCATGCCGCTGCCAACAGCTCCTCGCCCGGCTCAGGCAGCCCCTTGGGAATAGTCCACGCCCCCATTTCGCGATCTTTCCAGAAGGGGCCCCCGGGATGCGCCAGGAACAGCTCGAGACCTTCAGGCGCACGACGGTATAGAAGGAGTCCCGCACTGGCATTGGAGGATCTCAGGGTGACACTCGCAACGCGCAAAAGTATCCCGCGGGATCGGGCAGGATTCGCCCGCGGTCGCCGGCAGCCGGTTCCAGAGTCGATTCTGCCCTCCACCAGCCCCAGAAACCCTCAGGCGCCACCGCCGTGATGGTGAGATGCTCGACATACCCCTCCAGCGCCCCAACCACTCCCAGGACGAGGTGGTCGCCCGCGAGGACGGCGCGGGCGCGAGTCTCCGCGCGGGGCGGCAGCGCTGCGCGCGGCCCCTGATCGCCGCCCTGAAGTTCCACCCAGCCGACCAGATCCCGCACCGGACCTCCCACGGCTCCAGCCCGAGCCGCGGAATCGAGTGGCTCCAGGTGGAGGCCACTCGCAGTCACCACGCCGACGTCAGGCTGGGTTCGCACCTGAAACAATTTGTACCCGCCGGCGAGTAGGGCAGGTCTGCTCCCGAGGGGATGCTCCGCATTGGGTGGCACGCCGGGCCGGCACTGCTCAGGGTGGGGCATGGCCGGATGCGGCTGACACCCGGAGATTCCGATGCCAAACGCGGAGGCCAACTTTATTGCTCGGCGCATACGCCCCCGAACCAATGGCTCATATAGCGTGAGGAGGTTTCGCCCCGCTGAGTAGCGTGGCTATAGGGCACCATGCAGAAGAGAGGAGTATCCATCCCGGCCAGGACGGAACCGATTCGAACGTACGGTCGTTGGAGTAGAAGGTCTAGTGGTCTAGGGTTCAGGCCAAAATCATAGTAGCCTTAGGATGACCCCTTTGCCGTGAAGCGCACATGAGCACGCGACGCCTTTTGGGCCGCCGGCCTTCGACACCTGTAAAGACCTCCGATAGCACCAGACCGGGCGAAAGCCTGCCCAACGACGTAGTGTGTCAGACCTGCCGAAGAGTCGGCATAGCGAGCGTCGTTTTTGCCTCGTTGTGGGCGATCACGTTGTTCATGAATAATGTGGTCGCGGGCTGGCTGGGTGAAATGGGTTTCATGCGTGAGCTCTGGCCGTTTCCCGGCAATATCGTCGCGGTCATCGGGGTGGCAAGCTCGCTCTTGATGACGGCGTTGGCCCGCCGACTCAGCGGCAAGTCCATTCTGCTCGATGTCGGCTCCGGATATCTGGTCCTCCAGTGTTTACTCGTCTCCATTCTGAGCCAGTGGTCTCCCGGACCGATCAGCCCGCGGGTGTCCTGGGTCTGCATTCCTATTCTCTTCTATCCAGCCATCGTGCCTAATACTCCCAGGAAGACCCTGGTAACCTCGCTACTGGCCGCTTCCACCGAGCCGCTCGCGCTGGGACTGAGCCACCTTCGAGGGGTACAGGTTCCCCTCAATACGTTTTATCTGCTCTGGGACTTTTTTCCTACGTATGTCTGCGCGTTCCTCGTGGTGATCCCGGTCAAGATCATCCATGGGCTGGGTCAGCAGGTGCGCCGCGCCCGAGAACTGGGGAGCTACCGGCTGGAAGATCGCCTCGGGCAGGGGGGCATGGGTGAGGTGTTCCGGGCCACTCATCAGATGTTGGCGCGACCCGCCGCGGTCAAGCTCATCCGGTCGGAGATTCTGGGCTCCAGCACACCGTCGGCGGCCAAGGTGATCATCGAGCGCTTTCGCCGCGAGGCCGAGGCGGCGGCCTCCCTCCGGTCACCACACACCATCAGCCTCTACGACTTCGGGGTCGCTCAGGACGGCACGTTCTTTCTGGTGATGGAACTCTTGGACGGACTCGACATGGAGACGCTGGTGGATCGGTTCGGGCCGGTGCCCCCGGAGCGTGCGGTCCATCTCCTTCGGCAGGTGTGCGAGTCGCTGGCCGAAGCTCATACCCGCGGACTGGTGCACCGCGACATCAAGCCATCCAACATTTTCACCTGCCGGATGGGCTTGCAGGTGGACTTCGTGAAGGTGCTGGACTTCGGGCTGGTGAAGGCCATGGGTGAGGGCGGACGCGAGTCCACTTTACTCACCGCACCCGATAGCACGACAGGCACGCCGGCTTACATAGCGCCGGAAGTGATCCGAGGAGATCGGGTCCCCGATCATCGGGTGGACATCTACACGCTAGGGTGCGTGGCCTACTGGCTGCTGACCGGCCGTCTCGTTTTTCAGGCTCCCAATGCAATTCAGCTCATGTACCAGCACGCCAACGCGGACCCGGTAGCGCCTTCGGAGCGGAGCGAGCTGGAGATCTCTCCCGAGCTGGACCGGGTTATCCTCTCCTGCCTGGCCAAGCTGCCGGAAGAACGGCCGCAGTCGGCCGCTGAGCTGTCGCGGCTTCTGGCCGATGCGGTTCCGGCCGCAGTGTGGACCGACGAGCGGGCGCATCGCTGGTGGGAACGGCACCACCCCGAAACCGCGGGGCTCCATCCTTCCCACTTGGGCCCGAGAATTCTGACCAAGACCATGGATGTGGGCTGGACGCCCATCGAGGCCGCTTCTCCCACAGCCCCCTGACAGTTCACCTCATGACGGCGGGGACGGGTATAGCGTCGCCGACTGTGGATCGGGCCGGACTGCTGGATCGCGCACTCCGGCTGTTCACTGATGTTCGGGCCGGGGAGGGCGGCACGGCCATACTGCTCGCATTCAATGTGCTCCTCCTCTTCTCTGCCTACTACCTCATCAAGCCGATCCGGGAAGCACTCATTCTGACGGGCGGTGGCGCCGAAGTGAAGTCGTACGCTGCTGCCGGCCAGGCGCTCTTGCTGCTTGGTTTGGTGCCGGCCTACGGTGCGCTGGCAGACCGCCTTCCCCGTCGTAGTCTGCTCAATGCGGTGACGGCCTTCTTTGCCGTGTGTCTCGTGCTGTTCTCCGCCCTGACCCGAGCCGAGCTCTCCGTAGGTGTGGTCTTCTTTCTCTGGGTCGGGATCTTCAACCTGATGATACCCGCGCAGTTCTGGTCCTTTGCCAACGACGTCTACACCAAGGAACAAGGCGAGCGACTCTTCGCGATCGTGGCGTTCGGTAGCTCCCTCGGCGCACTGGTGGGCAGTGTGCTGGCTGGCCGGCTGATTCCTCTCATCGGGGTACCCCAGGTTCTGCTCCTGGCCGCTGGGTTGATCGTGCTCGGGGCAGTGATCAGCAATGTGGTCGATGCGCGCGAGCGGGTTCGTCATGAGACTCATCTTCCGCTGCACCTCACCACGGCCGAGATCCCGGCCGCCACCGGGGAATACCAGATCCAGACGGTCGAGGACAGCAGGAAGCTCACGGTGTCGCTACCCGGGATTTCCGCCGGCCCCCGGAGCGGCACGTTTCGGCTGGTGTTCCAGGATCGTTACCTGCTCTTGATGGCTTTCCTGATACTGATGGTGAACTGGGTCAATACGACCGGCGAATACATCCTGGGCCGCACCCTGACCGGGGCAGCTGAAGCTGCGGTAGCATCGGGCACGGCCGGGGGATTGACGGTCTCCGAGTACATCGGTCAGTTCTATTCCAATTTCTTCTTTTTCGTCAACCTGCTGGGGCTTACCCTGCAACTCTTCGTGGTTGCCCGCTTACTCAAGTACTTGGGGGTGAGGGTCGCAGTAATGGTGTTGCCGCTCATCGCGCTTACCGGCTATGCCCTCCTGGCGCTGGCGCCGATTCTCGCGCTGGTTCGTACGGTAAAAATCGCAGAGAACGCCACCGACTACTCCATCCAGAATACGGTTCGCAATGTGCTGTTTCTCCCAACCAGCCGGGAGCAGAAGTACAAGGCCAAACAGGCCATTGACTCATTCTTCTGGCGCGCGGGGGACGTGCTGTCGGCTGCCCTGGTCTACGTGGGCGTGACTCTGTTGGGGCTCGGCGCGACCGGCTTTGCCCGAGTCAACCTGGTCCTCGCCTTCATCTGGGCGCTGCTGGCCCTGTCCGTGGGACGCGAATACATACGGAGATCGAGAGCACAGCCGGCCACTCCTACCAACCGGTGAGTTTCGGATCCTACCGGTGGCTGGTCGCCCTGGGGTTAACGGCAGCTTGTGCCGGTCAGATGCCCCCGGTCCATTCCGTCGCGCCGCTTGTCGCCAGCCAGCTTGTCGTGAGCCTTTATCTCATCGGCGACGCGGGATCGCCGGCTGCTGAAGGGGAGCCGGTCCTGCAGGCTTTGCGCCGAGACCTTGATCTCCGGCCGGCAAAGCGCGTGGTGGTGTTCCTGGGAGACAATGCCTATCCCCGGGGACTGCCCCCGGCAAACCATTCTGGTCGTGCGGAGGCCGAGCGGAGGCTCGCCGCCCAGGTAGATGTAGTCACCCGCGCCCCGGCGGAGGGATATTTTGTTCTGGGCAATCACGATTGGGACCGCTATGGAAGCGAGGGTTGGGCTGCCGCCCGCCGGCAGGACCACTACATCGATTCCATTGGTCGGGGCCTGGTCATGGTGGAACCGAATGATGGATGCCCCGGGCCAAGCACGAAAGACATCGGCGAGCGCCTGCGACTGGTCCTGGTCGACACTCAGTGGTGGCTCCACCAAGGCCTCAAGCCATTGCATCCCACGTCGCGCTGCCCCACCGACTCCGAGAGGGAGATAGTCGACTCTCTTCGTTCGGCGATTGGCAACGCTGGCTCGCGCCTGGTGGTGGTCGCCGGGCATCATCCACTGGCGTCGGGAGGTGTTCACGGGGGATACTTCGGCTGGAAAGATCACCTGTTTCCGCTGCGCCTGGCCGTTCCGGGACTGTGGTTGCCCGTGCCGTTCATTGGCTCGCTCTATCCAGCAGCAAGGCAGCATGGTATCTCCCATCAGGATTTGCCCTCGCACGAGTACCAGAGGCTCGTTGCCGCGTTTGGGCGAGCGTTCGACCCGACCCGACCTGCGCTCTACGCGGCCGGACACGAGCACAACCTTCAGGTAATCGCCGGAGGGTCGGCGCGGCTGCAACTGGTGAGTGGCGGAGGAGTTTTCGGTCACAGTGGGCGGGCTGTGTCGATTGCAGGAACCCTGTTCGCCCGCGAGGCCAGCGGGTTTGCCCGTTTGGATATTCCAAGGAGCGGCCCCGCGCGCCTGGCCGTACTGCAGGTGGATGGCAGTGGACGGGCCCGCGAAGTCTTCTCGACATGGATAAACTAGTGCAGCTATGACCTGCCTGAACCGACTGGTTTCGAGCATCATGCTGCTCTTCGGAGCATCCGGCCTTCTCATGGCGCAGTCCGCCGCGCCTTCTGCCGACACCGCTCTCGCGCCCGGCCCCCAGTACGCAGCCGGAGGCGTGCACCGGTTTCTCCTCGGCAGCGAGTATCGGTCGCTGTGGACCACGCCGGTTTCCGTCCCGGTGCTCGATCTACGCAAGTTTGCCGGTGGGGTCCGGCCGTTGTCGAAAGGCGGAGGCAAGCAGACCAAGTCGCTTCTGCTGGAGGCGCGGGACGGCCGGCAGTTTTTCTTCCGCTCGGTAGACAAGGACGCGTCGGCCATTCTTCCACCCGAGCTTCGCGGCACCATTGCCGGCGATGTCGTTCGAGACCAGACCAGCTCCGCATTTCCCACCGCCCCTCCAGTTGTGAGTCGGCTCATGACGGCCGCTGGAATTCCTCACGCTGCGGAATGGCTGGTCGTCCTGCCCCAGGACACTCGATTAGGAGAGTTTCAGGAGGAGTTCGCCGGCACGATGGGGTTCCTGCAGGAGCGTGTCGGAGGTGCGGAGGGAGCACCGGCTCACTGGAACGGGGCCTCCGAGATCATCGACACTGACACCCTGTTCTCGAGGGTCACCCGTAGTCCTGACGATCAGGTGGATGCGCGAGCCTTCTTGGCTGCGCGGCTGTTCGATGTGTGGATTGGTGACTGGGACCGGCATCGAGACCAGTGGGTCTGGGCTCGATACGGCGACCAGAAGCCACGCCGGTGGATGCCGGTTCCCCGCGATCGGGATCAGGCATTTGCCAAGTACGATGGCTTTCTGTTCTACTTTGCCCGCCAGACAGCGCCCCAGCTGACCAACTTTGGGCCGGACTTTTCCTATATGCCGGGTGCAACCTGGAATGGCCGCGATCTGGATCGGCGATTCCTGGTGGAGCTCGATTGGG
>JAICPP010000278.1 GCA_025929805.1 Gemmatimonadales bacterium
CATGCTCACCGATGCGCTTGCCGCGGGTCCCAACGAGCGGGGCCACGAATTGGGGGCGCGTGCGCCTCATGGGCTGCTCCGCAGGGCCGAGTGCAGCGCGGGAACGGTCGAGCTGGAGATCGAGTATGCGCCAAGGCCGGAGTACGGCCGGTTGCGGCTGGGGCTGGAGGCCGTCCCGGGCGGGATACGAGCGACGGGTGGTTCGTTCGGCCTGCTCCTTTCCTCGCCGGCACCGTTGGCGGTGGATGGCGGGCCAGCTATCTCCGACCCGGTACCACCACGTCGTCCGTAAAGTCCCTCTCGACTTTGGGCATATCGGGAGTTTTCAGCTCCAGCACGTAGTGGCAGAATGCCTTGAAGCGCTCACTGTAGCTTCTCGAGCTATCCTGCCACACCGCGCGTAGCACGGGACTCTTCACCCACCGGCGGAAGATCTTGATCCATCCCTGGGTGTGGGGATGGTTGGGCTCTTCATCCATGTTCAGGTCGACGAAAACAGTTTCCATGAATTGAATCAGCGAGTTAACCACGTAGAACACATCCCGCTGAATGCCCCGCTGCGGGCCATGTTCGCTGGCCGCGGACCCGTTGCCGTCTCCTTTGAGGAGGATATGCGCGTCCGGGAACAGGATCGCGTCCAGGTCGGTGAGCCCCGCCTCCCGGATTCGCTCCATCAGGCCATCGTATGCGTCGGAGTGCTTCCTCCCGGCCTTCGCGACGGGCGCCGTGGGCGGGAACCAGAGCCCGTAAAGATCGTCGAATAGCTTCTTGAGGCCCTGCTGCCGCGGCCAGCGGCGCTCGACGTTGTGGATCATGGCGTCTACGGAGTGGTGGCCCAGCTTCCGATAGCTCTCGAATTGCGACTCGTCGAACCACTGATCCGAGGTGCTCTGATTGGGAAAGCTGGGCTCCCGGATCGAGTACTCCAGTACATCCACTGATTCATCGTGCGTCAGCGCGGTCTTGATATACACCAGCCTCCCCACTACGCCGTCGGGATATCGAATCACCCCGACGGTCCCATGGGCTCTGGCCGTTTCGCTCTCGGCCAGTTTCTGCATGCGCTCCAGCGGCAGCTCGATCTCGACTCCCATGTCGGTGCGACACTTGCGAATGGCGCTTCCCAGGCCGTCGAAGGCGGGGCCGGGGTCCTGCGAGGCATCACAGGCGATGATGTACAAACAGCGCCGCCGCACCAGCTCGTACAACCCAAGGTTCTCGAAGTGGCCGCCATCGGACAGATTCACGAATGAGCTGCTGTCTGTCGTGGTCCCAAACAGCTCTTTGAGCAGGTACGTCAATCCGAAACCCGGTGAGGATTTTGACCATGCGCCAGGATCCCGGGGATTCCCCAGCCACCAGCCGAGGCGGGCGTTGAACATCGTCATCAGGAAGCTCACTGCAGGTGACGAGTGATAGCCCATGTTCGGATTGGCGGCCGCGCCGGAGATCGCCATCGCGGTGCCCAGGCCTATGCCACCGTAGTTGCTGTAGGCATACCGTTCGGTCGGACGGTATCCCTGCACGGTGTAGCGCGGTTCGCGGCGGGTCAGATCCTGGTCGGTGGGACTGTAGGCATAGCCGCAGAACTGCGGAGTGAACACGAATGACTCCGCCTTTCGTTCCTGCCAGGCGAGGTTCCTCCCGCCAACCAGGTTGAGCGCGACGTTGATGATGGGGTAGGGTCCCAGGTAGGCGACATCGCCGTCCATTTCCGGAGCTCGATCTACCCGAAGCCTTGCCAGTCTGACCTCGTCCTCGGGGTCGAACCCGGTAAACGCATTCGCACTGCGTTCCTTTATTCTGGACGCGCCGAGGTAGCAGCGAACCAGGCGATTCTTGTAGAAGTGGTGCATGGAGAACTCGTTGACGTCGACCCGCCAGGCCAGTACAACGGCCAAAACCATACATCCGATGGCGGAGAGCCAGGGCAGCCAAGCCGACTGGGAGACGTCGAGCACCCGGGTCATACTCGCCCACGAGGCGGGACTGGTCTGGCTCGACTGCGTTACGGGTGAATGAATGGCGTAATGGAGGCCACTGGAGATCGCCAGCAGAAGGCCGATGACGAATACGTACGGAGCCGCCATCGCCACCAGGTTCAGCCACCTGGCCTTGCGGCCCGCGTGCTCCTGCTTACCGCTGGTCTCCGCACTCCGCGCGCTGAGGACCCCGAAGAGAGTGGTACCGATCCAGGTGAGCCCGCCCGCGGCGAGCCACCCCTTTCCGGCCTTGGCTACCTGCTCCACCAGGGTTGGTCCGTACAACGAAATCCCGGTTACCACTGCCCACGTCAGACTGTAGATCATGGCCCAGGCCCCGAGCCGGCTCCACCACTCGCGCCGCTCATCGGGGAGGTTTCGCCCCAGGAATCCGATCTGGAGGACCATCGTCAGCGCGAAGATCCCGACCAGAATCGGAGGCCCGAATACGAAGGCGGCTATCAGGTGTTGCGTCACGGCGATGGTGGGGCTGCCGTCCGGCAATACCCAGAACCGGGAGAACAGCAGGGTCATTATCCCTCCTGCCAGGCTGGCGACTACCACCGTCGCCAGGATCCCCAACCAGGCACCGGCTCTGCGCCACCTGGTCGTGCCCGCCTTCCCATCGTAGAAGCAGCGATCGAAGCGGCCGGCAAAGGAGACGACCAGGAGCGTGACCAGCAGTACCAGGGCGACGAGGCCCGCGTCCTCGCCGGTCTGGTGGCCTGCGTTGCCTTCAGGAGCGAGTTTGTCGAAGGGGAAGTACGCGGTCCACCCATGCGATTGTCCTGTTCCAAAGATCCGGCTGAGGATCTTGTCGCTCAGGTGGCTGGTCGAGAGGCCGAGGATGCTGGGAACGTGCCACATGGCGAAGACGAACGCGGCGGCCATGACCGGAATCACGATTCCCATCTGGATCCATCGGGGGCGGGTAATCCTGGCTCTCAGGCCTGTAAGCCACGAGTCCTCCTGCCTGGCCGTCTCCCCACCGAACGAGCTCATGTTGAGAGCAATGCTCCCGATGGCAACGATAAAGCCGAGCAGCGAGACGATGACCAGCACCTCCGGCCACCAGATCGAGGTGGGAAAGACGAAGCGGATCAGCGCGTGAGGCAGCAGGAGGACGCCGGCCAGGAAGAGCACCAGAATGAGCTGATTCAGCAGTGCATTGCGTAGCCACTCGGCGACCAGCGTCCAGGTGTCGGCAGTGAAGAAGCCCCGCTTGGGCGTGAGATAGTTGCTGTATTGCTGGAGAA
>JAICPP010000075.1 GCA_025929805.1 Gemmatimonadales bacterium
ATGACGACACCCGCACCCGCAACCAGCACCGCCGTACTGCGACACGCCCTGGAGACCGGTGCCCCGGTCACAGTCCTCGACATCCGGCCCGCTGCCGACCGCGCCGAGTGGTGGATTCCGGGCAGCCTGCACCTCGACGTGTACGACGCGCTCAAGCGAGGCGATCCGGCAGTACTCCCAGCGGCGAGTCTTCCCCTGGACCGTCCGGTGGTAGTGGTGTGCCGCGCAGGTGCGGTCGCCCGTGACGCCGCCTTTCAGCTGGTGGAGCGGGGATTCGACGCCTCGTACTTGGTTGGGGGGATGAAGGCCTGGAGCCAGGCCTGGAACCACGCTTCCGTATCCCTCGTCGGTTCGGACGCCGCCGTGATTCAGGTGCGCCGGAGCGGAAAAGGATGTCTTTCCTATATAGTGGCATCCAGCGGAGAAGCAGTCGTCATTGATCCGTCGACAGATCCCGCCGTCTATGTGCACCTCGCGGAGCAACAGGGGTGGAGCATCCGCGCCGTTCTGGACACCCACGTGCACGCCGACCACGTCTCTCGCGCCCGCGAGCTGGCCCAACAGACCAAAGCCCGCCTCCTCCTGCCCGCTCAGGCGCGAGTGCAGTACCAGTTCCAGCCGTTGCGCGAGGGAGATCGACTTACTCTCGGAGCCGCAAACCTCAGAGTCATGGAGACCCCGGGCCACACGCCCGAGAGCGTGAGCTACCTGCTCAACCATGCCGCCCTCTTCACCGGCGATACCTTGTTCCTAGCCGGTGTCGGCCGGCCCGACCTCGAGGCTGCGAGCGGGCAGGCGGCCCAGCGCGCCCGGCTGCTCCACGGGTCTCTGGCGCGCATCCTCCAGCTGCCGGAGCACACGCTGATCCTTCCGGGGCACGTCGACCGGCCGGTACCGTTCGACGGCCAGCCCATGGCCGCTACTCTGGGTCGGGTACGCCAGGAGGTGGAAGCGCTGACCCGTTGGTTCAACGATAGTACTGACACCGCCGCTGACGAGTTCGCGCGCTGGGTACTCAGCCGCCTCCCGGCGACCCCTGCCAATCATCACGAGATCGTGCGGCTCAATCAGGGAGACGCAATGCCTATGGATCTGGAGTCACTCGAGGCGGGAGCCAATCGATGCGCAGTCTCATGAGTGCACAGTCCGTACTACTCCGTCGCGAGCTTCCGAGGCCGGTTCTGCTCTATTCCGGTGGCTGAAGGTTCTGCCGTTGGGCGGCGCGGGTCGTCGCCACGCTGGACCGAGATCAAGAGCTGGCACTCCTTCCATTGGCGGACGAGCGCGCTGAACAACTGCTCGGCCAGGTGCCGGCGCACCAACGTACCGAATGCTGGTGGCTGGTGCTCGACGACGGTACTCTGATCGCAGGGGACAAAGGTGGAGGGCTAATGCTCCTGGTTCAGCTGCACCGTACCCGATGGGCCGGGCGAGCGCTGCTTTGGCTCCGTTTGTCCCCCATCGTCGATGCACTGGACCATCTGCTGGCCCGATCCCGAAAGCAGCTCGGGCGGTTCGTTCCTCAAGGGGAGGCGCCGGTACGCTATCCGTGAGTATGCAATGACTGCCGTCTTCGATCGTCTCAGCACTGCCCTCACCGACCGCTATGCAATTCAGCGTGAGCTCGGCCGTGGTGGCATGGCCACCGTGTATCTCGCCCAGGATCTGAGGCACGACCGGCCGATCGCGGTAAAGGTGCTGCATCCCGAGGTGGCGGCGACGCTCGGTACGGAGCGCTTCAAGCGCGAGATTCGGATCGCCGCCCAGCTCCAGCATCCCCAGGTTCTTCCGGTGTACGACTCCGGCAGCGGCGCGGGCTTGCTCTGGTATACCATGCCATACGTGGAAGGTGAGACCCTCCGCCAGAGGCTGCGGCGTACCGGCCCGCTGTCGCTCAGCGAGGCCGTACGCATTCTGGGTTACTTAGCGGGTGCCCTCGCGTACGCCCATCGTCGTGCCGTGATCCACCGCGATGTGAAGCCGGAAAACGTCTTGATCAGCCAGGAGAATGTTTTCCTCGCTGACTTCGGGATTGCGAGGCCACTCGACGCTACCCCCAATCAGTATCAGACGATCGTCGGGCTGGTGGTCGGTACCCCGACCTACATGGCGCCCGAGCAGGCCGCCGGCGATCCTGCCACCGATCACCGAGCCGACATCTACGCGCTTGGGATCATGGCTTATGAGTTACTAGCCGGCGAGCCCCCCTTCGCGAGCCTTCCCCTCGGATCCCTGCTGGCGGCCCACGCCAGCCAGGAGCCGGTGCCGATCACCCGGCGGCGACCCGAGGTGCCTTCATCGCTCGCCTCGCTGATCGCTCGCTGCCTGTACAAGCGACCCGACGAGCGCTGGCAATCGGCTGCCGCGCTGAGCGATGCGCTGCGTGAGACCGTCTTGTCTGCGACCTCGTCTGTGGCGGCCGATGCTGCAGTTCAGGTACCGGCTGCCGTTCCAACCATCGTGATCGGCGACCAGCTCGAGCAGGCGAGAGCGGCCTTCTCCCGTAATGCCTGGCGTGAAGCCTACGGCGGCCTCACCGCGGCGGACGCCGTCACCAGCTTAGAGGCCGAAGACCTGGACCGCCTGGCGGAGGCGGCATGGTGGCTGTCCGAAGGAACGGCCTGCATCCGCGCGCGGGAGCGCGCGTACCGGCAGTATCTCCAGCGGGGCGAGCGCCGCGCCGCAGCGTCGGTCGCGCTCGCCTTGGCGGAAGACCACTTCCATCGCCTGGCGCGGTCTGTGGGCCAGGGATGGCTGCGCCGCGCTGAACGACACCTGAAAGGCTTCGACGATGTGCCCGAACGGGGTTGGCTCTACCGGCTCAGGTTACGCTCGCACTGGAGCTGGAACACGATCCGGAGACGGCGATGGAGTATGCCGATCGGGTTCTGGAGATCGCTCGACGAATTGGGGATACCGATCTCGAAGCACTGGCGCTCCAGGACCGAGGCCGGATTCTGGTAACGCTCGGCCAGGTGAAGGAAGGAATGGCGCTCATCGACGATGCGATGACTGCCGCTACCGCGGGCGAGCTGACGCCTCGCACGACCGGGCGCACCTATTGCAACATGATGAGCACCTGTGAACGGCTCGGCGATTTCGGGCGGGCGGCGGAGTGGTACGACGTCGCTGCCAGGTGGCACGAACCGCACGCCGATTCAGGGTATCCAGGCATCTGCCGCGTTCACCGGGCCGGCCTTCTTCGGTTGCGAGGTGAGCTGATTGAGGCGGAGCACGAGGCGCGACGTGCAGCCGAGGAGCTCGCGGATTTCCTGGCCGACGTTACGGGTGAGGCGTACTACGAGCTAGGTGAGATCCGCCTCTGCATGGGCGATCTCTCCGGTGCCGGCGGGATGTTCCGCGAGGCGCATGCCCGGGGCCGGGACCCCCAACCTGGCTTGGCCCTCCTCCGGTTAGCGGAGGGGAAAACTGAAGTGGCCCGCTCCATGATCGAACGGGCCCTGAACGAGCCCGGACTTACGGAACTCGAGCGCGCCAAGCTGCTTCCCGCGTTGGTCGAGATCAGAGTCGTCTGCGGTGACATTGCCGCCGCCGCAGTGGGAGCATCGGAGCTGGAGACCATCACCCTGACCTACACGTCACCCGCACTCGTCGCCTCAGCCGCTCTCGCGCAGGGTCGGGTAGAGTTGGCCGGCGGCCAGTCCGAACAGGCCGTGTTGAATCTCCGACGTGCCTGCCGGATCTGGGCCGAGATCGATCTGCCAAGGGAGCTCGCTCAAACCCGGCTCGTCTTGTCACGGGCCTACTCCGCTCTCGGAAATACCGACGAGGCGGAGCTCGAGCGCCGTGCCGCGGAGACAACGATGGATCGAATCACGAAAGTAGGCCAACTATGACCAGCGTCGCCGAAACCCAGGCCTCCTTGGAAGCGGTTCTCAAGGACGAGATCATTCGCATGTACCAGGAAGTTGCTGATAAACCGCAGGGCACCTTCCACTTTTTTCACGGCCGCGAAGCGGCCGAGCTTTTCGATTATGAGTCTGACTGGCTCGACCGCGCTCCTGACGGAGCTGTTGCGTCTTTTGCGGGGGTCGGAAACCCGCATCTGCGGAGCCGTCTAAAACCTGGAGAGACGGTCCTCGACCTCGGCAGTGGGGCTGGGTTGGATGCCATCATCGCCTCCTGGATGGTAGGACCCAATGGTCGAGTCCTCGGTGTGGATCTGAACCCGGCGATGTGCCTTAAGGCTCAGGCCCACGCCGCTGCGACGGGGACACGGATGGAGTGCCGCGAAGGCCGCATGGAGGATATACCAGTTCCCAATGGCTCAGTGGACGTTGTCATCTCTAATGGGGTAATCAATCTCTCCTTCCGCAAGCGCCGGGTGCTCGAGGAGATCTTCCGAGTGCTTCGAACCGGCGGCCGCATATCGATCACGGATATTGTAAGCGCCAAGCAGCTCTCCCAGTCTATAGTCAACGACCCCAAGCTCTGGGCCAGCTGAATTGGCGGGGCTCTCCCGGAGGGAGAGATGTTCCGCTTGCTCGAGGAGACCGGCTTCACCCACGTGCGCTCAGCGGTCGTGCCGAACTTTCGTTTCCGAAAGCAGGCCACCCAGGATGCGGCGGAGGCTTACGGAGTCAAGGCGATAATGATGACAGCGCTGAAGTCACTCTGACAGGGCTGACCTTGTTACGCTCAACCGCGTCCTTTTGCTGTTACCCTGGCCTCGACCCATGCTGCAGGCCTCCACGGCGAAGGCGCCCACTGCTTCTGTCTTAAGTTCTTTACACCGTAGAACCATCAACGTTCAGGCGAACAGGGTAAAAAACGACGGCCGCGACTTTGATTCCTAGGTCGTGGGTCGAGTCCCATCGCCCTCACTACGGTGCAAGTGAATTGCCCGCACCTCCCTAGCGGTTGGTTTGCTCGCCTGGTCGTCTCTCGTGGTGTTAATCGGAACCTTTCCCCGCCACGCTGCATTCTACCATCCAAGAACCCACAACAATCAGGTGATCAGGCGGGGAGGGTTTGTGTCTGGAGCTGAAGCCAGTCGGCTGGCCGAGGACGAAGGGCGGGTCAGGAACTGGAAGCGATGGGGCCCCTACCTGGCCGAACGGCAATGGGGGACGGTGCGGGAGGACTACTCCGCATCCGGAGAAGTGTGGGACTATTTCTCCCACGACCACGCTCGGAGCCGCGCGTACCGATGGGGGGAGGACGGCCTGCTCGGCATCTGCGACCGGCAGGGCAGGCTCTGCTTTGCGCTCGCGTTGTGGAATGAGCGAGATCCAATACTAAAGGAAAGGCTCTTCGGCCTCACCGGTCCGGAGGGGAACCATGGAGAGGACGTTAAGGAGGCCTATTTCTACCTGGAGTCCACTCCGACCCATTCCTACCTGAAGGCGCTCTACAAGTATCCCCAGCGCGAATTCCCCTATGAGCGGCTGGCTCGCGAGAACCGCGAACGTGGCAAGGCCGACCCCGAGTTCGAGCTGGCCGATACCGGCGTATTCGAGGACAGTCGCTACTTCGACGTCTTTGCCGAGTACGCCAAGGTCGCACCGGACGACATCGCCATCCGCATCACCTGCGCGAACCGGGGTCCAGACGCTGCGACGCTGCACCTGCTGCCCACCCTTTGGTTCCGCAACACCTGGAGCTGGGGCCGGCAGGGCGAGGGCCACACTGGCAAGCCCAGGCTGCGCCGGAACGGGCGAGCCACCATCGTAGCCGAGCACCCGGTGCTGGGGGAGTACGAACTCCACGCCGAGGGAGTGGATCAACCGGGCGCGGACCTTCTCTTCACCGAGAACGAGACCAACGTCGGTCGCTTGTTCGGCGCGCAAAATGCCCAGCCGTTCGTCAAGGACGCATTTCATCGTGCCGTGATCGAGGGTGAACGGAGCGCGGTGAACCCCGCAGAAGAAGGCACCAAGGCAGCCATCCATTATGTACTGAGTATTCCAGCCGGAGAGGAACGGGTGGTGCGGCTCCGGCTCATTCAGGGGAGCGCAGGTGCGGTGAAGGCTATCGGTCCCGACTTCGATGGGATCTTCGAGAACCGGATTCGCGAGGCCGACGAGTTCTACCGCGAGCGACTTCCCGAAGCCGCGACGGAAGACGAACTGCGGGTCCTGCGCCAGGGATATGCCGGCCTGCTCTGGAGCAAGCAGTTCTATAACTACGTGGTCAAGGATTGGCTGGAGGGAGACCCGGCACAGCCACCCGCTCCCTCATCCCGACAAGAGGGACGCAACGCCGAGTGGCCTCACGTGTTCAATCGAGACATCATCTCGATGCCGGACAAATGGGAGTACCCCTGGTACGCGGCCTGGGACCTTGCCTTTCACATGATCCCCTTTGCCCGGATCGATCCCCACTTCGCCAAGGAGCAGCTGCTGCTCCTGCTGCGCGAGTGGTACATGCACCCCAACGGGCAAATCCCGGCGTACGAGTTTGCCTTCGGGGACGTGAACCCGCCGGTGCACGCCTGGGCCTGCTGGCGAGTCTACAAGATGACCGGCCCCAAGGGGCAGCGGGACCGAGTCTTTCTCCAGCGAGCCTTTCACAAGCTTCTACTCAACTTCACCTGGTGGGTGAACCGGAAGGATCCCGACGGCAAGAATCTGTTCGCCGGCGGCTTTCTTGGGCTGGACAATATCGGAGTATTCGACCGCTCCCGGCCGCTTCCCACCGGCGGACACCTGGAGCAGGCCGATGGCACCGCCTGGATGGCGTTCTACTGCACTACCATGCTTGCCATCGCGCTGGAGCTCGCGAGCGAGGACCCGGCCTATGAGGATGTGGCCTCGAAATTCTTCGAGCACTTCATTGCGATCGCCGACGCCATCAATACGCTGGGTGGCACCGGACTCTGGTCCGAAGAGGACGGCTTCTACTACGACCAGTTACATGTGGATGGCAGGCACACGCCGCTTCGGATCCGCTCATTGGTTGGACTCATGCCGCTCATCGCAGTTGAGGTGCTGGAGGAGCGGACGTTCGCGCACCTGAAAGGATTTCAGAAGCGGCTCATCTGGTTCCTGGAGAATCGGCCTGAAATAGCCCGGCAGATCGCGTGCATGCAGCCCCATGACTCGGAGGCCGGCGTGCGGCGCCTGCTCGCCATTCCGACGCGCGAGCGGCTGGAGCGGGTGCTCCGTTATCTGATGGATGAAACTGAATTCCTCTCGCCCTACGGAATTCGCTCAGTCTCCCGGGTACACCGCGATCGTCCCTACCAGCTCGAAGTGGACGGCACGGTGCACCGGGTGGACTACGATCCTGGAGAGTCGAGCACCGGATTGTTCGGGGGCAACTCCAATTGGAGAGGGCCGGTCTGGTTCCCGCTGAACTACCTGCTGCTCGAGGCTCTGGAACGGTTCCACCACTTCTATGGTCCGGATCTCCAGGTCGAATGTCCGGTCGGATCGGGACGCATGCTGGATCTTCAGGGAGTGGCGCGGGAGCTGGGCAACCGTCTGGCCGTAATCTTCCTGGCGGATCACACGGGACGCCGTCCTTGCCACGGCTCCGATGCTCGATTTGCCACCGACCCCCACTGGAGGGATTTGGTGCTGTTCCACGAGTACTTCCATGGCGATACCGGACGGGGCGTGGGCGCCAGTCATCAGACTGGGTGGACCGCACTGGTGGTACGCTGTATCGAAGACCTGGCCCGGGTTCGTACCCCATCCATTGCAACGCGGGAAAGCACCAAGAGCTCACGTCGTCTGGTCTCGAGCCGCCGATGAGACGCCCCATTCCGATCGAGGAGACTACGGAGTGGCTGGAGCCGGATGGGCTGGGCGGTTTTGCCTCGGGGACAACTGCCGGTCTTCGGACCCGGCGCTATCACGCACTCCTTCTGACCGCCACCACGCCGCCCACTGGCCGTATGGTGCTGGTGAATGGGCTGGATGTATGGGTGGAGGAACGTGAACGGGGAACAGACAGCGTGAGCGGTGAGCGGGAGTTTCTCAGTCGACAGCGGTACGCGCCCGATATTGTCGCACCGGAAAACCCGGCAACCATCGAAGGGTTCGAAGCCGACCCCTGGCCCACATGGACGTACCGCCTGCGTGACGGCATCAGGATCGTGCAGGAGCTCTTCGTGCCTCGCGGGCTCAGCCTGGTAGCCCTGCGCTGGCGGATCGTCGGTAACTCCAGGCCGGTAAGACTCCGCGTGCGCCCTTTCTTGTCGGGCCGAGACCTTCACTCGCTTCACCATGCAAACCCGGCATTCAACCTCGAGTCGATCGCATACGGCGAACGGGTGAGCTGGACGCCGTATCGAGGCGTACCTGGCGTTGATGTGGTATCCAACGGCGATTATCGCCCCGACCCCGAGTGGTATCGCAACTTCCTGTACGCCGAAGAGCGGGCCCGCGGTCTCGATTTCGAGGAAGACCTCGCGGCTCCCGGCATCTTCAGCTGGGATCTCCCGGGCAAAGACGCAGTCCTGATCATGAGTACTGCCGGCGCGCTGCCGCCCGGCAGGGCAGTCGAGACCTTCGGGCGGCTGAGCCGCGCGGAACACGGCAGGAGAACAAGACTCGGCTCCCCCTTTGAGCGTGCGGGCGACGCGTACCTGGTACGGCGAGGCTCCGGCAGGACGATCGTCGCGGGATATCCGTGGTTCACCGACTGGGGTCGCGACACGTTCATTGCGCTTCGGGGACTCTGTCTGGCCACCGGGCGGCTGGCCGAGGCGCGCTCCATTCTGCTCCAGTGGACCGGGCTGGTCTCCGAGGGCATGCTCCCCAACCGGTTCGTGGATCAGGGGGATGCTCCCGAATTCAATTCGGTCGACGCGTCGCTTTGGTACGTCATCGCCGTTCACGATTACCTCCGCGTAGTGGAGGCCAGGGGAGGAAAGGTTCCTGCCGCGGACCGCAGCGCCTTGGCCGACGCGGTCACCGCCATCGTTGCCGGTTACAGCCGGGGTACCCGCTTTGGGATTCGCCTCGACTCCGATGGGCTACTCTCGGCGGGTGAGCCGGGGGTGCAGCTCACCTGGATGGACGCGAAGGTTGGGGACTGGGTGGTGACGCCCCGGATTGGGAAGCCGGTGGAGATTGAGGCACTCTGGCTCAACGCCCTCCGCATAGCCGGCGAGTTCACCTCCGCGCACGGGGAGATCCTTCGGCACGGGCTCCGCTCATTCAATGAGCGGTTCTGGAATCCTGCCGCAGGGTATCTGTACGATGTGATCGACGTTGATCACCAGCCGGGCATGGTCGATCCCACGCTCCGACCCAACCAGATACTCGCGGTCGGTGGCCTTCCGTTCTCGGTGCTCGATGAACGGCTGGCGCGCGCGGTGGTCGACGTGGTGGAAGCGCGGCTCTGGACCCCGGTCGGTCTCCGGACTCTGCCGTCTGACGATTCCCGGTACGTCGCGCGATACCTGGGAGACGTTCGTTCCCGCGATGGCAGCTATCACCAGGGGACCGTATGGCCCTGGCTGCTGGGTCCGTTCGTCGAGGCCTGGCTTCGGGTCCGGGGCGGCACGCCGGTCAACCGGCGGGAGGCCCGCCGGCGCTTCTTCGACCCGCTGCTGGGAAACCTCTGGCAGGCGGGGCTGGGGCACGTCTCCGAAATCGCGGATGCCGACTTTCCCCACACTCCGCGGGGCTGCCCCTTCCAGGCCTGGTCAGTTGGCGAAGCGCTCAGGCTCGATCTCAGCGTGCTCGCCACGCCGCGCCGAGCCAAAGCGGTCAACGGCAGAAGCGCCCATGCTCTCGCCGGTTGATCGACGGGAGTCGCAAAACGGGCCCTGGCACTGGCCTGAGTATGCCATAGAGGCCGCCTTGCTGGGGGCCTTCATGTTCTCGGCCTGTCTCTTCTCAACCCTGCTGTTCCACCCTGCCTGGCCGGTCACCCAAGCCATTCCGGATCCCTTTCAGCGACGAGTGTTGATGGGAGTGGCCATGGGGGGAACGGCCGTTGCCCTGAACTACTCGGCCTGGGGAAAGCAGTCGGGGGCTCACTACAACCCTGCGGTCACGCTCGCCTTCGCGCGTTTGGGGAAGATCGCGCCCGGTGATGTGCTGGGATATGTGTCTGCGCACTTTATCGGTGCCGTGTCGGGCGTCTTCCTGGCAGGCCTTATCCTCACGAACATGCTCGCGCACTCGGACGTGCATTACGCCGTGACCCGCCCCGGATCCGGTGGAGTCACAGTGGCCTTCATCGCCGAAGCCGTGATCTCCTGTATCCTCATGACCGTGGTCCTGATCAGCTCAAATCGGGTACACCTGGCACGCTATACCGGACTCTTCGCCGGACTTCTGGTCGCCACGTTCATTACCATCGAGGCGCCGCTTTCGGGGATGAGCATGAACCCGGCGCGTACGATGGGCTCCGGTCTCTGGGCCCACGACTGGACCGCGGTATGGATTTACTTCACGGCACCACCGCTCGGCATGTTGCTCGCGGCCGAGCTCCAGCTGCTGCGCCGTGGCCCGAGCGGGGTGTTCTGCGCCAAGCTGCATCATCAAAACGGGAAGCGGTGCATCTTCTGTGCGTATCAGGGCCGGGGACTGCAACAGCCTGGGCGGGAACTGCTGAGAGCGTAACCAGGATTGCGCTCGGGCAAGATCCCTCGCTCGCTGTGCTCGCTCGGCACAGACTTTCACGCCCCCGCTCACGCTCGTTGCAGTTCCCGCTCAGCGCTTACCGCAGTCCTGGAACCTTTCCCCGTGCCCCCGCATTACAGCCGCGACACCGAAGAGCACTCCAACACCTCTGAGCTGCGTCAAAGGAGCCTGACGAATGAAGCGTCGTACCTGGATCATCGGCCTTGCAGTCCTGGGCGCCATCGGTTGGTATGCCTTCCGACCCGAGCTGCTGTTCGTGCGGAAGAGCGTGAACGAAGCCTTGCCGGTTGCTGCCGCTCAGACAGGCCGCGGCAGTGCTGAAGCAGGCGCCACCGCGGCGCTCGCTACGGGCCGGTTCAAGTCAGTGGCCCACGAGACTCGGGGGAGTGCGACCATTTATCGGTTGATTGACGGCAACCGAATACTCCGGCTCACCGAATTCGCCACCTCCAATGGACCCGACGTGCGGGTGTACCTGGTCGCTGCCACCGATGCCGCCGACGACGAGACGGTGAAGAGGGCAGGGTTCGTGGAACTCGGGAAGCTCAAGGGCACCGACGGGGATCAAAACTATGAGGTCCCGGCCGATCTCGACCTCGGCAAGTATCGCGCAGTCACCATCTGGTGCCGCCGCTTCGGCGTGAATTTCGGCACCGCTCCACTCACGCCTGCTTCCTGATCAGGAGTTCGCCATGTCGCTTGCACGCGCTCTTCCGATTCTCCTTTCTCTCATAGCGCACCTGGCTCCCGATGAGGCTGGCGCCCAATATCGGCAGCCTTGGGTGGGGCAAGGAATTCCCGCCTCGCAGGGACCAGGCCGAAATCAGGTTCTCGCGGCACAGCGGTCGCCATCGGCAGCGGCCTCGCGTAAGAAGGCGGAGGCCGCGCCCGGTGCCACCCGCTTCACGATCCGGGTTGAGAACATTTCGAAAGGCGAGGCGCTCAAACTGTCCAACGGACAATCCGCTCCATTCGTCTCTGCTCCCGTGCTGTGGGTGATTCATGCGGGAAGCACCAATCCGATCTTCAGGGGGGGGCGACGCGTAAGTGGTGAAGGGCTCGAGCTGCTGGCCGAGACCGGCGATCCCTCGAGGCTGGTCCAGTCGTTGGCGGGGAAGGCCGGCATCGTGAGCGTGGGTGCCGCTGCAAAGCCGGTGGGAGCGACTGTCGAAGGGCCCATTTCGCGGGGCCAGAAGTATGAGTTCGAGATCACGGCCCAGCCCGGACAGCTGCTCTCCACCGCATGGATGTTCGGGCAGTCGAACGATCTCTTCTACTCCAACGATCGTCCCATTGCGCTCTTCAGTGTCACGGGCAAGCCACAGTCGGCAGAGATGACCACCCAGCTGTCGCTCTGGGACGCCGGCACCGAGGTGAACGAGGAGCCCGGGCTCGGGCCGAACCAGGGCCCCCGCCAGGCCACCCCGGATGCCGGTACCACCGAGGCACAGGGAGTTGCCCATGTGCGGGACGAGTACGCCTATCCGCGGACCGAGGATGTACTCCGGCTGAGCATCACGCCGGCCAGCGACGCGGTAAGCGCGAAATAGACGGTCTAGCGGTAAGGCGGTAGCGGGAAGTTCACATCGCTGCGCTCAGGGCAAGCTCCAAGGACCTGGTGGCTTGATTCCGGAAATCGCAGAGGTCTCGGAGGTCCGAAGAGAATGGCTCCCGCTTACCGCCTACGCTGTCTTCTCCCTGCTCAGGTTCTTGAAACAATTAATGGGTGCCACTATGTCCTCTTCCCACTACGACGTCATCATCATCGGTACCGGCGCCGGCGGCGGGACGCTCGCTTATCGGCTCGCGTCATCCGGCAAGCGAATCCTACTGCTCGAGCGAGGGGACTACGTACCTCGCGAGCTGGACAACTGGAGCACGCGCGCCGTCAACGTGGACGGGAAGTACCAGACCAAAGAGAAATGGCGGGACAAGGCCGGGAAGGAGCTGCACCCTCATACCAACTACTGGGTGGGAGGCAATACGAAGTTCTATGGCGCGGCGCTGTTCCGCCTCCGCAGCGAGGACTTCGGCGCTCTCCAGCATCACGGCGGCATTTCTCCTCCCTGGCCGATCACCTATGAGGACCTGGAGCCGTACTACACCGAGGCGGAACATCTCTACCAGGTTCATGGAGAGCGGGGAGAAGATCCGACCGAGCCCCCCACAAGCGCCGGGTACCGATACCCCGCCGTCAGTCACGAGCCCCGTATCCAGGAGCTGGCGAATGATCTGGAGCGGCTCGGTTATCGACCGTTCCCGCTGCCGGTCGGTATCATGCTGGACGAGCAGAACCCGCAGCAGAGCCGCTGTATCCGCTGCAGCACCTGCGACGGCTTCCCATGCCTGGTCAACGCCAAAGCGGACGCGCAGGTCGTCTGTGTCGAACCGGCGCTGGAACACTCGAACGTCACCCTACGGACGGACGCCTTTGTTTCCCGCCTGGAAACCGATGCCTCGGGGCGCCAGGTGACCCAGCTCCAGGTCGAGCGCAACGGTGTCCAGGAGGTGTATTCGGGTGACATCGTG
>JAICPP010000342.1 GCA_025929805.1 Gemmatimonadales bacterium
ATTGGAGGACGACATGGTCTCCGAGATCAATGGCGTCCGGGTGTTCGTCGATGGGTTCAGCGCCCAATACCTGAGCGGTGTCACCATCGATTACGTCAGCTCCATGCAGGGCTCGGGATTTACGTTCAGCAATCCCAACGCAACCGGCGGGTGCGGGTGTGGTAGCAGCTTTACCGCGTGAACTGCGTAAGCGGTAAGCGGTAAGCAGTGAACGGGGCGGCCATGAGAGGGTATCTCAACAGGCCGCCCTTCTCACGTCCGGTATCTCGCTTGCCACTCATCTTGCACTCACCGCTCGCCGCTCACGGCTCACTCCATTGACTTCCCTCGACCTAACGGTCATCGCCATCTACTTCCTGGTGACCATCGGGATTGGCTTTTGGGCCACCCGGCGGCAGGAAACAGCGGGTGACTACTTCCTTGGGGCGCGTAACCTTCCGGTATGGGCCGTTCTCCTTTCAATCGTCGCTACCGAAACCTCCGCCCTCACGGTTATCTCAGTTCCCGGCATTGGAGCGCGAGGCGATCTCACCTTTCTTCAGCTCGCCTTCGGCTTTGCCATCGGGCGGATCGGTGTAGCAATCTGGCTGCTCCCCGGCTATTTCCGCGGCGAGCAGGAGACCGCCTACGCCCGGCTGGAATCACGATTCGGAGTCACTACTCGCCGGCTCGTTTCCGTGGTGTTCCTGATCACCCGCTTTCTCGGAGACGGCGTACGGATATTTGCCGGTGCCATTCCGTTAGCACTGGTGACCGGCTGGAGCGTACCGGCAGCCATTCTGGCCATGGGCGGAGCAACCCTGGTCTACACCTATTTTGGCGGTCTGAAGGCCGTAGTGTGGGCCGACGTGGTGCAGCTGGCAGTGTACTTGGCCGGCGGCGTTGCGGCGCTGTTGATCGCGTGGCAACTGGCAGGAGGCTGGACAGATGCGTTGTCCGAGGCCGCATCTGCCGGCAAGCTTCGGGTGCTGAACCCCACGGCTGACCTGACCGTGACCTATAGCCTGCTGGGAGGATTGATCGGGGGGGCTCTGCTTTCGGCGGCCTCCCATGGGACGGATCAGCTCATCGTGCAGCGCCTGCTGGCCACTCGCTCGCTCCACGATGCGCGAGTCGCGCTGATCGGCTCGGGCATCGTAGTGATTCTCCAGTTTCTGCTGTTTCTGCTCGTAGGTTCGGCCATCTGGTCGGCAGAGCTGGCGCCGCGAGAGCTGGCAGCGGATGAAATCTTCCCTCGGTTCATTATCGACCATCTCCCGACCGGGCTCGCCGGCCTGGTCATTGCCGGAATCCTCGCGGCAGCCATGAGCACGATCAGCTCATCCATCAATGCCCTGGCCTCCTCAATGACGCATGACATCTATGTCGGGTTGACCGGCCGCCGCGACCCCACCCACTTACTTCGGGTAGGCAGGTTGTTCTCCGCTCTCTGGGGCCTCGGACTGATCGGGGGGGCACTGTTCTTTTATTACTACGCGAGGGGCAACGACACTCCGATCGTGGTGCTGGCGCTCTCGATCGCGTCGATCACATACGGCGCGCTGCTCGGTACCTATCTGCTCGCGGCCTGGTGGCCCCGTGCCAGCGGGCGTGACATCGTGGGCTCGGTGGGCTTCACAGTGGTAGTCATGCTCCTCGTGGTCTTCGCCCACCAGCTCTCGACTACGTCGATCTTCAGCTGGCTCGCTCCGGCTGGCCGCCTGGCC
>JAICPP010000148.1 GCA_025929805.1 Gemmatimonadales bacterium
ATGATCACCACCACACGACGAGGAAGCAGCTTGTTGGCCCGATCACGCGCGATCTGCTCCTCTATCTTCCGGCTCTCCAGCGGCCAGTGCTCGAACTCGAAGACATCCTTCTCATCGAGAAACTCGAATCGATCCACGGCCTCCGCATTGGCGATGGTCTCGAGCACCGCGCGGTAGCAGAGATTCGCTGTCACCGCGTTCCGCTTGTCGCTGAACGCCGTGATCATGCCGAGCCCTGGGATCAACACCACCTTGGCCCAATCATCGAGCGCGCGGTCTCCCGCTTCGGCGTGACGCCGGTGGTACTCCTCGTACTCGGCGCGAGCGGCGGCGAGCTGAGTCCCGACCCTGGAAACCAGCTGCTCTGATGTAGCAGCCTCGCCCAACTCGAGATCGAGCCAGACCGGGAGGCGACCCACACGGAGCAGGTGCTCCGGTGTGGCCACCCCTCGTCGCACCAGCTCGGGCATCCGCTCCTCGGCGAGCGCGGCCAGCACGTCATCCGCATCATCGAAGTGGAGGATCACCCTGCCGGTCTTCGACAGCACACCTCGAACGACTGGCAACACGAGCTCCGCTAGCTGATGACGCTTCTCGAGAGTCGGACCGGCAGACGGGCGGGCCGGCGAAGGAGGCCTAAGGCGCTTTTTCCTGGTTTTGAGGAATTCATCCATGCGGGCGATTACGTTCACCAGCCGCTGATGACAGCTCTCCGCTTCATCCGCCCACACCACCAACCCGTGGTGCGCCAGTGCGAGACCAATGGCGTCCTGGGGAATCTGTCCGCCGGTCCGCCCGCCCGCCTGTCCGACCATTCGCCCCACCGCCCGTGCCAGCGGAAATCCCGGCCGCACATACGGCACGTAGACGATTCTGCCCTCGAACAGCTCGCTGATTAGCCGCCCCGCTTCGGCATCCCTGATGTTGGTCAGGCTCATCGTGGGCACGTCGTGGGTGTGAACGATCACCCGAGATGGAAGGAGCGCATGGAGCGGCGTCTCCACGCTGGGCGCGGGCCCCTCCTCCACCATGCACCCGGCCATGAACCGCATCATCTCGGCGTCGCTCATCGAATCCGCTTCTCGCAGGACGGCCAATCGGGATAGAGAGAGTCGAGTGAAGCCGTCGCGAGTGATGGTGCGGAGATCGGTGCCGCTACCCTTCACCAGGAGGATATCGGCTTCCTTTATAGAGGTGTTGCCGCCACCGGGCTGAACCAGCCGGTGGTCGCTGCCAATCAGGTGGGAGAGATGGACCAGTTGATCGAGCTGATCTTTTCCAGTGGCTCCCCAGCCAGCGGGGTTGGTCGTCTGGGCATCGAGCCTCGGCATGGCCAAAAGATGCTGGTAAGCTGGGAAGCTGGGAAGCTGGGAGCGTGTAGCCTAGCTCCTAGCTCCCAGCTGCCCGCAACAACAGATACGCCAGACCGATCGCGACCAGATCCTCGGGAAAGGCAACGAAGGCGTCCTTCACCCCCAGGCCTACCAATCGTCTTCGCACCTGATAACCGGCAAATGCGCCGATGACGGCGCCCATCCCCCCAAGCATTGCAGCGGCCGGCAAGGACTGATTGGCGGATACGGCGAGGCAGGCAGCAGAGAACGAGCCCGTGACGATACGTCCAATCAGCGGTCCCGGTGTCGTACGACTCGGCGTACTCGGCAACTTGTCCACCACATATTCACCCAATGCCAGTACAGAAAAGATCACAACGGGAGCGCTCGAACCCATGAACGCCAAAGCCGACCCACTGAGATCCAGCCAGCCCAGACGAGCAGCCCAGCTCACCGCCGCCGGAGCCGTGAGCGAGCGCAACCCGGCGACGAATCCGATTCCCACCGCTAGAACGAGTATAGATGAAGTCATAGAGTGACCAATCTACCTACTCCGAGGGCGGCCGTCGAAGCAATCCCGCAGTTACCTTGAAGGAAGGGACCTGAACTTCAACGCGAGGCATTCACAGTGCTGGCACAACGACGGCTCGGCTCCGAGGGTCTCACCGTTTCCATGCTTGGCCTGGGCTGCATGGGAATGAGCCAGTCTTACGGCTCGCCCGAGGAGCGCAACGAGCAGGAGTCAATCGCCACCATCCACCGTGCCCTGGAGCTCGGCGTGAACTTCCTGGATACCGCCGAGGTCTATGGGCCGTTCACCAACGAGGAGCTGGTCGGCCGGGCAGTCCGGGGGCGCCGCCAGAGGGTGATAATCGCCACCAAGTTCGGCTTCAAGATCGTGGGCAACCAGAACACGGGTGAGCTGGACAGCCGGCCGGCTCACATCCGCGAGGCGGTGGAAGGGTCGCTTCGGCGACTCGGTACGGATTACGTCGACCTGCTCTACCAGCACCGGGTGGATCCGTCGGTGCCCATCGAGGATGTGGTGGGCACCATGGCGGATCTGGTAAGCCAGGGAAAGGTGCGGTTCCTCGGTCTCTCCGAGGCGGGCGAGAACACTCTCCGCCGCGCACATGGCGTCCACCCCATATCCGCGCTGCAGAGCGAGTACTCGCTGTGGGAGCGGAACCTGGAGCCGCGGATCATCCCGTTGCTCCGCCAGCTGGCTATCGGTCTCGTCCCGTTCAGTCCGCTGGGGCGCGGCTTTCTCACGGGCACCGCCAAGCGAGCCGAGGAGTATCCCGAGGGCGACTT
Organism: Gemmatimonadales bacterium; assembly: GCA_025929805.1. Classification (GTDB taxonomy): domain Bacteria; phylum Gemmatimonadota; class Gemmatimonadetes; order Gemmatimonadales; family GWC2-71-9; genus CAVVWJ01. The sequence goes on from JAICPP010000148.1 coordinate 2,649, forward strand.
CCGGCGCGGAGACCCCCGCTATCAGGGAGCGAACTTCGACGCCAACATGCGCGCCGCCGCAGCCGTTCATGATCTGGCTCGCCGGAAGCGCGCTACGCCGGGGCAAATCGCGCTTGCCTGGCTGCTGCATAAAGGCGAGGACATGGTTCCGATCCCCGGCACGAAGCGGCGTAAGTACCTGGAGGAGAACGTCGCATCAGCCGATATCAAGCTCAGCCCCGACGAGATGGCCGAGCTCGGCCGGGCGCTCCCTCCTGGAGCTGTGGCGGGGCCACGCTACAATGAACAGTTGATGGCGACCGTGGACCGGTGAAGGGGAGAAAAACGAGAGCGGCCGGTTCATCCGAAGACGAACCGGCCGCTCCCAGAATCCGCGAAAAACTATTTCGCGATCTTTACGACGTTCTCCGCCGCCGGGCCCTTCTGGCCCTGCACGATGTCGAACTCGACCCGGTCACCCTCGGCCAGGCTCTTGAAGCCCTGCGCCTGGATGGCCGAATGATGGACGAAGCAATCCTTCTGACCGCCCTCGGGCGTGATGAAGCCAAAGCCCTTCGCGTCATTGAACCACTTAACCGTCCCAGTGCTGCGTGACATCTCCTACTCCTTTAGTACTGATGTAATCGGAGGGGGACATGCCGCACGACCGACTACGGTTGCGTGGATTCCGCCTCCCCGCGGGCGCGGCTCCCGCGGCGCTGCTTGCGCCTGGAACGAGAGCCAAGAAAAAAGGGGCCGGCGCCAAGGCCAGTCCCTGTGTTCGCGTGGTACAAGTTAACGGGGAAGGGCCAAAAATGAAAGTGGGGAGGAGCACACCCCATCAAGTTCCAACCGGCACCCATTGATGACGGCACTTCCGGCAGCGTGCCATTGGATTCGCGCTCACCTCGGCGGTGTGGGGCCGCCCTGAATAACCACAGCTCGGACAAGGTCCGGGATCGTGAGGGTGCCAGGGGTTGGTACATCCCCATCGAATCTGGCCGGCCATGGTTTCCCGGACCGGAATCATCGGGTAGCGATCCTCGGGGCAAGCTGGCACTGTGTTATGCCGCCATGGAGAGCTGACCTAGGATCCCTTGGGCGGTGGTGAAATACTCGCGGCCATCGAAGTGCTCGGGATCGATCATCGCTTGCACCGGATATCCGATAATCAAGCTCACTGCCGCCGCAGCAATCCCGGCAGGAGTGCCCTTGCCGAGGCGGCTCACTTTCCCGGGTAGAGCCTCGTCTGCAATTCTCCGGAAAGCCGCTCGGTAGCTCTCCAGTCCGGCACTGATCTTTGCGCGGATAACCGCGTTGTGGCCCCCACGGGCCCAATACTCCAACAGCAGCCGGGTCTGGCGAGGCTCCTCCGCCAATCGCCGCATCTCATGCCGAAACAGGGCCTGCAGGCGCTCCCTCGGGTCACGAAGCGCACTGATCTGGTCCGGCACTCTGAGCGATACGGTCTGCTCCAGCACCCGATCCAGCAAGGCGAGGCCCAGCTGGGCTTTGCGCTTGAAGTGGAACAGGACGAGGCCGTGGCTGAGCTGCGCTCTGGCCGCAACGGCCCGCACGGTCAGGCCATCGATTCCCCGGCGCACCGCTACCTCATACGCCGCCGTCAGGATCTGCTCCCGACGCTCCGCTTCCGTGGCTTTCTGCCCTGGCATGAATGCTCCCTTCGTTGCTATTGACCTTCCGTCCAATACAGGATACTATATATTAACCGCTTGGTCAATAGGTAGGGTGCTTGCACGCTGCAAACGTAAGGACCAGGCGCTTCTCGCAGAATCGAGCTCGGGAGCGTGGTTGATGGCCGCCAGCAAGTCTACATGGTCCAGAACAGCCTCGGCGCTCCCGCGGCCCCGGAGGCAGCCGGTAGCTTACACCGTCGCGCTCCTGCTGGGGTGTGCAGCAGCGATCATCTCCGGCCGGAGCGAGGAGCTCAACGCGCAGGACGTGCAGCTCCATCCCCACGCTGCGCTCTACCTGCCCAGCCGGATCTCGATCCAGAATGGGGTGCTCCACGCCCGCCAGACCATCGGCGTGACCGTCGGTGCCCGTCTGAACCTCGTCTTCAACCAACGGGTCGACGCCGTCGCCGGCGTCACCTACATACCAGGATATGCCGTGTTTCGCGGAGCGGGCAAACGGATCGACGTCCGCACCACTTCCCACCTGCTCACCGCCGCAACCGCCACGCGATACTGGCTCCTGCCGGCGGCGCGGAGGCTTTCCTGGGAGGTTCACACCGGCCTGGGCGTGGTGTTTGGCGGGCAACCGGCCTACGTGGATCTATTCGAGAGCTCAACGGTGAGCGGGATTGTGGGGACCACGCTGCGTTGCCGTATCGGCCGTTTCGTGAGCCTCAAGCTGCGGGTTCAGGAGCGCCTCTACCGGGTCCGCTTCGGCGGTGAGGACCCTGGCAACTCGAGACCGCCCCTGCGAATGAGCTTCGGCGTGGACCTTCCGTTCGTGGAATCGGCTCCCTGAGCATCCTGGATCACGATACAGACTGTAGCGAGGCCGCAGTGATCCTGGCCGCAAAATGGCCATCGACGAACTCGCAGAAGTAGTCTAGGCCGGACAAAACCGGGGCCACCACGTCGTACACCTCCAGGGCGTCTTGGAGATAGGCTCGTACGACCCCTTCCTGCGGCTCGTAGAATGTGATGTCAATGGAGCCGAAATGCGTCACGTAATCGCGATACTCGTGCAGTGTTCGAAACCAGCCTAGCTGCTGTGCGATGTGTTCTCTCATCCCTGGATCTGGGTCGGTTCCGTCCGCACGACCCTCGTCCAGGTATTTCATGAAAGCCGCAAAACTAGTGAACTGGCATGATCTTGGCCCGTAGAGGAAGTGAAAGAGAGTAGCGATGGTGTCCAGTGCTCCGCGAGTCACAAAGAGAATGTTTCCCAGCTCCGACTTCAGCGAATAGACCTGGTCCACGACTCGGTAGGAAGGCTGCGCTCCTCTGAGTATGGGGTCACGAATCTCGTGATAATACCTCTGGATCCAATGCTCGAGCTCGCGAATGCGGACGAGCCCAAGCTCCAGCGCATAGCGTTTATCCGCCACCGCACAGAAGACGAACTTGTAATACTCGGCTGCCGGTATGAGCCGTTCAATCCTCCCGTCTTCGCTTTGGATGTGATAGTAAATGTCTGAGAATTGGGTCCGATAGGGCGAACCCTCCAGAATGCGACTCAGCTGGGGAAAGGCGTTGGGCAAGGACGGCGTCTCGTAACGGAGCACCGCGCCACGGGCCTGCATCATCTGTTCGTGTCGATCGGCTAGCGCGGTCTGAATGTTCGCGATTCTTACTGGGTCTCTCTCGATTTCGAAGCGCATCTTGGCACCCTCCGGCCATGCTGCGGTACGGCGATCGGCGGATCAGGCTTTCTTGACGGGCAGGCTTCCGCTGCGGAGGTCGCAGCCCGCGATATACTGAGTTTGAACCCAGTTGAGAATATTGCAAGGCCAGCGTCGGCCGGAAGGTAGGGGGATACTGGATGGGCAGCAGAGATGCTTCGGGCCTGGCGGCCTCAGGATACTAGGTCAGCAGCAAACTGAGAGCGGGGAAACTGCCCCCGCTCTAAGTTTGACCGAGCTTAGTACATTCCGCCCATGCCACCACCTGGTGCCGGCACAGCCGGCTTCTCTTCTTTCTTCTCCACCAGCACGCACTCGGTGGTGAGAAGCAGGCCCGCGATTGAGGCCGCATTCTGCAGCGCTGTCCGGGTGACCTTGGTCGGATCGATGACCCCCGCCTTGACTAGATCCTCGTAATTGTCGGTCGCGGCATTGTAGCCAAAGTTCCGGTCCTTGGACTCCTTGACCCGAGCAACCACAATCGAGCCCTCCGCGCCTGCATTCTGGGCGATCATCCGGATGGGCTCCTCCAGCGCGCGCCGGACTATCTCGACACCCACTTTCTCATCTTCTGTTCCCTTAATTCTGTCGAGCGCACTCTGCGCCCGAAGCAGAGCCACTCCCCCACCGGGAACGATGCCTTCCTCGACCGCAGCGCGGGTGGCATGCAGCGCGTCTTCAACCCGAGCCTTCTTCTCCTTCATCTCGGTTTCCGTGGCCGCTCCCACGTTGACAATGGCCACGCCGCCGGAGAGCTTGGCCAGCCGTTCCTGCAGCTTCTCCCGATCGTAGTCGCTGGTGCTCTTCTCGATGGCGGCGCGAATCTCGGCGATCCGGCCCTGGATATCCTCGGGCTTGCCCTTTCCGTCGACGATGGTCGTGTTGTCTTTATCAATTACCACCCGCTTGGCGCGACCGAGATCGTTGAGGGCCACGTTTTCCAGCTTGAAGCCGACCTCTTCGGAGATCACCTGCCCGCCGGTGAGCACCGCAATGTCGCGGAGCATCTCCTTGCGACGGTCACCGAAGCCCGGCGCCTTGACGGCAACGACCTTCAGGGTGCCCCGTAGCTTATTCACCACCAGCGTCGCGAGCGCCTCGCCCTCCACGTCTTCCGCGATGATGAGGAGAGGACGCCCGCTCTGAGCCACCTTCTCCAGTATCGGTAGCAGCTCCTTCATCGCCGAGACCTTCTTGTCGTGGATCAAAATGTAGGGATCATCCAGTACCGCCTCCATCTTCTCCGGATCGGTCACGAAGTAAGGCGATAGATAGCCCCGGTCGAACTGGGTGCCATCTACCGTTTCAAGGGTGGTTTCCAGGCCCTTCGCCTCTTCCACGGTGATGACGCCATCCTTGCCGACCTTCTCCATGGCCTCGGCGATCAGGTTCCCGATCTCCCTGTCATTGTTGGCGGAGATGGTACCGACCTGGGCGATCTCTTTCTTACCGGCCGAGGGAACCGAGGTGGTGCGAAGCTGCTCGACCACGGCGTCGACCGCACGGTCGATACCTCGCTTGAGCTCCATCGGGTTGGCGCCCGCAGTGACATTCTTGAGGCCCTCCCGGAAGATCGCCTGCGCCAATACCGTCGCCGTCGTGGTGCCGTCGCCGGCGAGATCGGAGGTCTTGGTGGCGACTTCCTTCACCATCTGCGCCCCCATGTTCTCGATCGGATCGCTCAGCTCGATCTCCTTGGCGACGGTGACGCCGTCCTTGGTGACGGTGGGCGAACCGAACCTCTTGTCGATGACGACATTGCGGCCCTTAGGTCCGAGCGTGATCCGGACGGCGTCGGCCAGCTGGTCGATGCCCTTCTTGAGCTTCGCGCGGGCTTCGGTGCTAAAGCTCAGTTCTTTCGCTGCCATATGTCCTCACTCCCCTGGGTATCTGAATCAGCCAATCTTGGCCAGAATGTCGGACGCCTTGATAATGATCAGCTCATCATCGCCGACCTCATATGGCGTCCCGCTATACTTACCATAAATCACCTTGTCGCCGGGCTCGACGTCCGGCTTCACTCGCTGGCCCTTCTCGATCCGCCCAGGCCCGACAGCGAGCACTTTGCCCTGGGTGGGCTTCTCCTTGGCGGTGTCCGGGATGTAGAGCCCACCACGCATGGTGTCTGCCTCATCGTCCGGGAAAATCACCACCCGGTCTTCGAGGGGATGAATCTTGGTCTTTGGTTTGGACTTGGTAGCAGTGGTCATGGTACTCCTCCCAGCCAGGTCAGACGTGGTGATGCGCGAGAACCCA
>JAICPP010000217.1 GCA_025929805.1 Gemmatimonadales bacterium
GGGAGTGGACTGCTCCATCCGACGTGCTCAGCGGCCGGGGACGGGAGCTCCCGGTCTCCCAAACGGTGCACGATGTCATTGCCGAACGGGTCGAGCGCCTGCCCGAGCAGTTGTGGGAGGTGCTGATCACCATCGCGGTGGCCGGCTCCGCCTGCCGCACCGAGGTACTCTCTCATATCCATGGTATCTCCCGGCTGAATGCAGCTGGAATGGCTGACGCCCTGGTCGACCGCCGACTCGTCATCGAGGAAGCGGGAGTCTATCGCTGTACTCATCCGGTCATAGCCCACGTGGTGCGCGATAGTCTCACCGAATCCCGCCGCCTGGAGGTTCATCGTACGCTGGCGCTGGCCCTCGAGCGCGCGATGCGGCCGGAGGACCTGCGGGAGGTTGCCCGGGAGATCGCGCGCCACGCCGACCGGGGTGGGGAGCCTGCCCTGGCTTACAAGTATGCGCTGATTGCCGGGGAGGAAGCCCTGGAGCGGTACGCTTTTGCCGAGGCGATGTCGTGGCTCGATCTGGCGGCCACGAACGCGCGCACTGCGGGGGAGAGCGACGCGGTCAACCGTCTCACCGCCAATGTGCTGGAGGCGGCGGGCTGGAGTGAGGCACCGCCGCTGACCAAGCTGGGAAGTCCAATTACCAGGGAGTTGGTTCGGGAAGACTTCGATCTGCCGTTGAGTGGGTGAGAAGCTTTGAGAAGCAAATGTCCAATGCCGCGGTGAGGGCGGTCGAGGGACTATAATGATGGGATAGGGCTGCCCGCGGCGACCCGCACCAGCCTCAGGTAACTCAAGTCGGTTTCGCTTAGCGAGCCAGCAGGAGCTCAGGATGTTGTCAGCGTCATTGTGGCGCGGTCTGCTCATGACGGTACCCCTGGTATCGGCGTGCAATGAGTTGGATCCGCGACGAATCGCGGCCCGCCGGGTTGCCGATACCGCCGCGGAGCCGGCTCCCACCGAAGTGACGGAAGCTCGGGATTCGAATGGCAACCGTCGGACCAAGTCGGAGATTGAAGCGGCCGGCTTTACGGAGATCCGCCGGATTCTGCGCCGACTGGCGGCTGCCGAGCAGACATATTTTGCCGAAAATGGGACGTATACCGATGATCCTTCGGTCATCGGGGTCAATCCGGGCAAGAACACAAGCATTCGATTTCTCTGGATCTCTCGCGAGGGATGGGCCGCCAGTGGCACCCACCGTGAGGTTGAAGGGAAGGACTGCGTGATCTACGTGGGCCAGGGCCAAGCCCCGCCTACTACTCTCAAGTACGTGCGGTCCGGCGGCGAAGGGGTTCCCGTGTGCGACGACTCCTCGGCTCGTCCCCGGGCCGTAGCCAGAGAGAAACCGAAGCCGAGACAAGAACCTGAGCCTGAGCCGGTCGATGAAGACACCGTAAGTGTGCTGGATGTCCTGGACCCGCGGGTGGTGATGAAGGTCGATCTTCGTAACCTCATTGCGTCCCAAGAAAGCTATTTCGCCAACCAGGGAGTCTATGCCCGCCGAACCCAAACTTTCGGGCTACACTATCTGTGGCATCGAGACGTCCGGGTAAGGATCCTCTCGGCCGACGACCGATCGTGGGCCGCCGAAGCCACCCACGCCCGCTTTCCGGGTAAGAGCTGCGTGATCTGGTATGGGCCTGCCGCTCAGAGGCCGGCGACCGACGCGCAGCGACGGCAAGCGAATCAGTCGGGTGAACCGGTGTGTGACGATTGATCGCTAGGTGACAAACCGCTGTTGATTTTGCAACTGACCGGGCCGGGGCGTCCTCCCGGTGAGCGTTGCCAGCATGTCAAAGCTCGTTGAAGCGTTACAGGATCGCTATGTGATCGAGCGTGAGCTCGGTCGAGGTGGGATGGCGATCGTCTATCTCGCCCGAGACCTGCGACACGACCGCTACGTAGCACTCAAGACGCTCCGGCCCGAGCTCATTCCAGCCGTTGGTCCCGAGCGTTTTCTCCGCGAGATTCAGATCGCCGCGCGGCTCCAGCATCCCAACATCCTGTCACTTCACGACTCCGGTGAAGCGAACGGCCTGCTCTACTACGTAATGCCGTACGTAGAGGGAGAATCACTCCGCCAGCGCCTGGAACGGGAAGGTCAGCTTCCGATCGAAGATGCGCTCAGCATCGCCAGCGAGGTGGCCAGCGCCCTTGCCTACGCCCACAGCCGTAGCGTTCTGCACCGTGATATCAAGCCGGAGAACATTCTCCTCAGCGGTGGGCATGCAGTAGTCGCGGACTTCGGGATTGCTCGAGCGATCACCGAGGCCGGCGGAGAGCGGCTGACTGAGACCGGACTCGCGGTAGGCACGGCGGCCTACATGAGCCCAGAACAGGCTGCGGCTGAACCTCGCCTCGATGGTAGAACAGATGTCTATAGCCTGGGGTGCGTGCTCTATGAAATGCTGGCCGGGCAACCTCCGTTCGTTGGATCGAGCGTGCAGGCGGTCATCGCGCGAAAGCTCGCCGATCCCGTGCCGCCACTCCGAACGGTACGCGAGAGCGTGCCGCCTGCTCTGCACCACACGGTTCACAAGGCGCTGGCGAGAAGTCCGGCTGATCGTTTCCCCACAGCGGCACACTTTGTTACCACCCTCGAGCATATGAAGGCAGTTGTTGCAGAGCTGCCAGCCTCACCCAAAAGACTGATACCGATCTGGTCGTGGGTCCGTATGGCTCGTCGGCCTGCTGCGGCGCTGCTGCTCGTGGTGATCGCCGGTCTGGCTGGCATTGTTGGCTATCTCTGGTGCCGTAGCCGGGCATCAAGAACTACCTGGGCTCGGACTGTGGCGCTGCCAGAGGCGGTGAGACTGAACGGAGAGGGGCGTCTGTATCAAGCGTTCCGGTTACTACGAGAAGCACAGACGCACTTGCCGGATGATCCGACGATTCGAGATCTGATGGTCGAGTGGACCGGTCCAGTCACCGTCAGCACAACGCCGCTTGGCGCGCGGGTATATGTGCGCGACTTCTTTGATCCTCCCGACTCAGCCGATCTCTTGGGCTCGGCACCTCTGAAAAATCTACGTCTTCCCCTGGGTCACCTCGTTTGGAGGATCTCTGCGCCTGACTTTGAAGATAAGGAAGTGCTGGAATGGACCCGATCGCGGGAAGTGGAATTCTCCCTATCACCCGAAGTAGAAACCCGGCCGGGTATGGTGTATGTCGAACGTAATGTCATCAGGCTGCCCTGGATTCCGTCCGTTGAACTGTCAGGGTATTGGATCGACAAGTATGAGGTTACCAATGCCGAATACCTGAAATTCATCACTGCTGGTGGATACAACGACCGGCAGCGCTGGAGACATACGTTTCTCAGGAACGACCGAGCTTTGTCATGGGAGGAAGCACGCCCAATCTTCCGCGATCGGACCGGTCGACCGGGACCGGCTACCTGGGAATTAGGGACGTATCCTGAAGGGCAAGGGGCCTACCCTGTAGCCGGGGTAAGCTGGTATGAAGCGGCCGCATACTGTGAGACGGTCGGGAAGCAACTGCCCACGCTTCACCACTGGTATAACGCAGCCGATGTTTGGAATGTGCATGAGTTTGCGCGATACGGAAACTTTGAATCAAAGGGTCCGCTGCCAGTAGGTAATCCCCTGCGCTTGGGCAGCAATGGGACCTACGACATGGCTGGGAATGTGAAGGAATGGATCTGGAACGAGGCAACCCCGGGCAGGCGCTATTTGCTGGGAGGTGGCTGGAACGAGGCCAGCTATCAATTCACCGACTACGACGCCCAGCGCCCCCTCGATCGTCAACCCACTTATGGATTTCGCTGCGCCACTTACCGCAGCGCGCCTTCTCGTGCCGCTCTAAGCCCCGTAAAGCCTCGCTGGCGCGATTATAGCCGGGAACGTCCAGCTGATGATGCGAGGTTTGCTGTCTATAAGAGCCTATACCAGTACGACCGGGTGCCACTCGAGGCAGGAATAGATTCGGTTGTGGAGCGCTTTGGGCGCTGGTCGGTGGAACATGTGAGCTTCGCGGCCGCGCATCAAGGTGAGCGGGTGCACGCCCTACTATATCTCCCCAGGAATACTGCACCGCCATACCAAACGGTTCTTTACTTTCCTGGAATAAGCGCTCTTCGTCAAACGGGAAAGAGTACCACCGCTCTCGAAGTGCAGGGGGACTGGTTTCTCTTTCTGGTTCGGAGCGGTCGCGCTGTCATCCTCCCTCTCTATGAGGGTGGTCAGCTGTATCTGCCTCACGGCTGGCGTGACGTCGTAATACGGGCAGTGAAGGATGCTAGGCGAGCAATCGATTACGTGGGCAGCCGGCCTGACCTCGATCCAAGCCGAATAGCGTACCTAGGCCTGAGCATGGGAGCCTCCATCGGACCCATAGTGACCGTTGTGGAGCCCCGCTTCAAGGCGAGTGCTCTGGTTGCTGGCGCGCTCCTTCAATGGAGGAACCCTCCCGAGACAGAGTCATTCAGTTTTCTTCCTCGGGTCAAGATCCCAACCCTGATGATCAATGGTCGCCACGATTACTTCTTTCCTTACCAAACCTCTCAGTTGCCGATGTTTCGGCTGCTCGGCACGTCAGCCCCTCACAAGAGACATCGGGTTTTCGAATCGGGACATGTGCCTCTGGAACGAAACGAGGCCATGAAGGAGATTTTGGACTGGTTCGATCGTTACTTGGGGCCGGTCGGCACGCGGTAAGTCTCGTCAATGTCGTTGTTTCCAGACCGACGAAGCCTTGACCCTGGCCAGGAAGCCAGGTAGAGTCACTTCCCTTCGCTGTCCAAATCTTGGGGTGTAGCTCAATTGGCA
>JAICPP010000350.1 GCA_025929805.1 Gemmatimonadales bacterium
CTACATCAGGAGCCAGACTCCCGAGTACCTCCGGATCATCGAGCACGGCACGCTCCGGAGCTTCCTCGGTGAGACGCAGTATGTCTCGATCGTCTTCGGCATGACCGTGACGGTCGCTGGCTACTGGGTCGGCCAGTTCATCGGCCGGATGCTTGCGATTTGGCCCATCGGCCGCTTCATGAAGAAGTGGTAAGCGGAGAGAAAGGGGGGGAATGACAATGAAGAAGCGAATCGCAGCGGTTCTGATCCTCGGGATCGCGTCGACGTTGGTGTTCACCGCATCCCCGGCCTCCGCCCATGGCGAGTAGTCGCAGGAGGCGTTCCTCCGGATGCGGACGATCGGGTGGACCGACATCACCTTCACTGGCGGTCAGATTGACCAGAAGGGTGAGACCACCATCAAGCAAGGGGAATTCATCACCCTGAAGGGTGTGGCCAAGCTGATGGACACCTGGCCTGACACGCTAGCGGCGGGTCAGCCGGAGATCGGCTACATCAACATCGCCACACAGGGCCCCGCGATCATGATGACGGAACGCACCGTCAACGGCGTGTCCACGCCGGGGCGTATCGAAGTCGAACGCGGGAACTACTACTCCTTCGAGATGAAGCTGATGGGCCGCCGGCCCGGCCGGTGGCACGTGCACCCCTTGTATGCCGTGAAGGGGGCCGGGTCCGTGTTGGGTCCCGGGCAGTGGGTCAACGTTGAGAGGTCGGCGGGCGGCTTCGAGGCGCCCGTGACGCTCTACAACGGCAAGACGATCAACATGGAGAACTACGCGCTGACCGAGGTGTGGGTCTTTCAGGTCCTCGGGTTCATTCTCGGCCTGATCTGGATCCTGTACTGGACTGCCGGCAAGCGGAACCCGGATGGTTCTCCGAAGAGCTGGATGGGCGGGAAGCGCACGGTGACCAACCCTGCTGTGACCCTGTCGATCCCGCTCAACGACGACGGGGTGGCCGTGGGGTTGAACTCCAAACGGGACCACCGCGCCTGCAACATGATGCTCGTCGGCACCACCATCTTCTTGCTGGTGGGCTGGATCTACCAGGCCTCTGCCTATCCCGTGAAGATCCCGCAGCAGGTGGTGCAGTTCGCGCCGCCTGAGACGGCGCTCGACGCGGTGGCGCCGCTGGCCAAGGTTGATCCGTTGTTGGCGGACTACGAGCCTGACAGCCGGGCGCTGTCGATGGAGCTCAACGTCACCAACATCAGCGACAGTCCGATCACACTCGCCGAATACACCACGTCCACCCTCACATTCATCCCGCAGGGCGGCTCGGCGACCGCTCCGGTGGGTTACCAGCAGACGATGCAGGTGTCGCCGTCCGGCGCGATCCAGCCGGGCCAGACACAGAAACTCACGTTGAAGATCGACGGCAACGCGTTGGTGGAAGAGCACCTCGTGCCGACGAGCGAGTCACAGCTGACCATGGCCGGTCTGGTGGTCTTCAAGGACGCGACGGGCAAGGAAGCGTCCGTGGAGATCGAGGAGCCCCTCCGGCCGCGGTTCAAGGAATAAGAGCCGTTCGAAAGAGGTAGTCCGGAAGCGGACGCAAGGCGTGGCCTACCCCCACAACCAGTGGGGGTAGGCCATTGCCATAG
>JAICPP010000335.1 GCA_025929805.1 Gemmatimonadales bacterium
CCGGGAACGCGCGGCGCTGGTGGAGAACGATCTGCGGCTGCTACTGAATCTCCCTATGGTTTCTACCACCTCCGAAGCGAGGCCCGACACTACCCGGAAGGGCTACTGCGGCTGGTTCCAGTCAATCCAGCGGCTAATCCTGCCGAAGTCGGCGGAGGCACAGGCCAGTACACGGACCCCCGCGCCCCAGCTCCCTACGCTTGCCCGGCCACGCATCAGGCTTTCGAGCTGGTCCGACGCCGCTACCGCGGCTGATCGGGTTCGGGAGGCAGACCGCCGAGCCGATCGCTATGCCGTGGAAGTGCACAAGAAGTGGGCGATCAGCCTGGCTTGTGTCTCGTTCGTCATTATCGGCGTGGTAATGGCCCTTCGGTTTCCCCGGGCGGGAATCGGTCTCGTCATCGGCGGGGGACTGGCGGTCTTTTCCATCCATTACGTGGGGCTCACCGCCGGCGAAAGTCTGGCCGACCGGGGTCACGTCTCGCCGTGGCTGGCCATGTGGACGCCCAACATCGTGTTGACCATGGTCGGGATTCTCGGCCTGCTCCGGGTGAGCCGCGAGTCCGGCACAACCCGAGGCGGTGATTTCCAGGAGATAATCGACGGCCTGCAGCACCTGGCTCGCCGGCTCCGGCGGGCAGTCGTTCGATCATGAGGATGCCGCAGAAGGTGCATACGGTTCTGCACCGGCTCAAACCCAGCGGCCTGCGGCAGCTCGATCGCTATGTCCTGGGGAGCTGGGTCCGGATATTTGTGCTCACCGCCCTGGGCTTCCCGGTGGTGTCTATCCTCATCAATCTCACCGACACGTTGAACCGGTTGCTCGATCGCGGCCTCACGATGAAGGAGATCGCGATCAGCTACGTCTACTCCATCCCGGAGAATGCCTTCCTGGTCATGCCGGCCGCGGTGTTGTTCGCCACGGTGTTCACCGTTGGATCGATGGGCCGGCACTCGGAGCTCACCGCCGCCAAGGCCGGGGGCCAGAGCTTTCACCGACTGATGCGTCCGATTTTCATGGCGTCAGCGGCTGCATCGGTGCTGGCATTCGTCGTGGGAGAGCTGGCACCCGGGGCGACGGCCAAACAACTGGAGCTCCAGAAGGCCAAACAGGCGCGGCCCACCCGGACTCGCTTCAACTTCGTCTACCGGGGTGATGCCGGGTGGGTATATACCATCCGCTCCCTGGACGTGGCCAACCGACAGCTGAAGCAGCTCATGCTCGAACGGCAGGGAACCGGGTTGAGCTACCCTGGTCTGGTTCTGACCGCCGACAGTGCGAGCTACGATGACAAGCTGAAAACCTGGCGGTTACGTCGAGGAGCCAGTCGGCTCATCGCCAGCCCGGCACGGCAGGCGACTTTCAATTTCCGCACGATGCGACTGCGGGCCCTGAGCCAGACTCCTGCAGACTTACTGGCCGAGTCGAAGGCGCCCGACGAGATGCGCTACGCCGAGCTAGGGCGGTACATCGACGCTCTCAAGCGATCGGGCAACGACGCCAACAAACTGGTGGTGGAGCAGGCGCTCAAACTGGCTCTCCCGGCCACCTGTATCATTATTGCGTTATTCGGGGCTCCTCTGGCGGTAACGACACCGCGCGCGGGCGCGGCTGTGGGCATTGCTATCAGCCTGGGCACCACTGTCATCTTCCTGCTTTTCGTCCAAATCACGAAAGCGATCGGGGCGGGTGGACTGATCAATCCTGTCTTGGCAGCCTGGATTCCCAACTTCGTATTCCTGTTCGCAGGATTAGTGCTCTTGGCAAAGGTGAGGACGTGAGGGAAGCGGGGAAGCGGGGAAGCGGGGAAGCGGGGAAGCACACTAAACGAATAGTCAAGACTCTGGTCTGTTGGTATCGGCTTTACTACTTATAGACCGGTAAAGACCCCACG
>JAICPP010000253.1 GCA_025929805.1 Gemmatimonadales bacterium
AGTGAGGTTGTAAACCTTCTCAGGGTCCCGCTGGTCCTCTTTGGTCATCGATGCTTTGGCCAGTGCGGTCTCCAGATTCATGATGGCCTTGGCCGCGGATTCGGCTCTGGACGACTCGAAGCCGGAGAGTTCGAGCATGCGGGCCGCGTGCTCCACGTACTGGGTCCTGATCTTCTGCGAAGCCGAGTCGGTCTTGAGGTAGTAATCCCGGTCGGGAAGACCCAGGCCACCCTGGTAGGCCTCCGCGATGGTACGCGAGCTTTTCTTGGCGTCTGGCGTGGAGTGAAACGTGAAGCCCGCAGGAATGCCCATACCATGCAGCCGCGCAATCGCCGCCTGAATACCCGGCCGGTCACGGATGGCCTCCAGCCGCTTCAGCTCAGGGCGGAGGGGTTCGATGCCGGCAGTCTCCACCGCGGCCGAATCCATGCAGGTGCCGTAGAAGATGCCCAGCTTACGGAGGTTCGGGTCCCGAGTGGACGACGCGCTCCGTGCCGCATCGGTGAGCACACCCTTGAGAGCAGCAAAGTTCTGTTCCTGCAGTTCGTTGAAACTGCCCCAGCGAGGCTGATCTCCCGGGATCGACGTCCGCTTGAGCCAGCCACCATTGGCATACTTAAAGAAGTCCTGACAGGGCGAGCAGGTGGTGTCCAAGTTGGCGGGATCGATTGGCTCGGTTTGGATTTGGGCTGAGAGGGGATTCGTTGCAAGGCCAAGGGCCACTACGCCCAGGATACGCATCAGCGAGTGCATCGGTGCTCCACGATGGTAAGAAGGAATCGACCTTGAGTAACTACGAATCCGAACGAGGCTGGTTTCGGCGGGCGTAGTCCAGGCCCCATTCCATCATCTCAGCGCTCCGCAGTCCCACGCGCATGGCCTGATCCACGGCATCCTGCTCTTCCATGTGGTAATCGATTATGAGGTGAGGGATGAGCGCTCCACCCACCCGGTTGCCGCTCCCGCAGTGCAAGAAGACCGTTCGACCTTCCGACCCCCGCAGCACCCCGAGGATTCGCTCCAAGGTGGCATCATCGAGCGAGCCGGCTCGCACGGGAACATTGACGTATTCCATGCCGAGTTCCCGCACCAGAGCGGGCTCGTCCACCAGCCGGGGTTCCATGGGATCCCTGAGATCGAGGACGACCCCTCCTCCGGCTTCCTGCAGCGCGCGGAGCTGAGCCGCGTTGGGTTGACCGCCGGTAATGACGTTGGGAAGTATTTGACAGGCGTTGGCGACACCGTTCAAGGCCTGGAGGGGAGTTGGCATGAAAGTAAGGTAAGAGGTAGGAATTGAGAGGCAAAAGGCCTCCCCTCTCACTTCTAACCGCTCATCTCTTACCTTTCAGATGTGCTCCGCCTCGCCATAGCCCAGGTACGGCCTCACAAAGGGGCGTACGAGCAGAATCTCTGCCGGATCGGAGCCCTTTTCCGGGAGCTCGGCAGCTGGCCCGAGCCGCCCGAGTTGGTGGTTGCTCCCGAGACGGCGCTCACCGGGTACTTCCTGGAGGGCGGCGTCCGCGACCTGGCTATTTCCGCCGACCAGCTTTTCGATGATCTGCAGCGGCAGCACGACGAGGCCGGCGCCCCCGCAATAGACATTGCTCTGGGCTTTTATGAGGTCCACGGAAACCGGCTCTACAATTCCGGCCTCTATGCCTCCCTCGGTGGCCCCGATGCCGGAATCCGGCACGTTCACCGCAAGATCTTCCTTCCCACCTACGGCGTCTTCGACGAGGAACGTTTCGTTGAAGCCGGCCGCAGTGTTCAGGCATTCGACACCCGCTGGGGACGGGCTGCCATTCTCATCTGCGAGGATGCGTGGCACTCGTTTACCCCGATGCTGGCGGCGTTGGACGGGGCGCAGGTCATCATCGTACCCAGTGCCAGTCCGGCTCGCGGCGTGATTACCAGCGACGACACCGCCGGAAGACCGGTCAGCCTGGCCCGTTGGGGCAGACTGGCTCAGGACATCGCGGGGGAGCACGGGGTCTATGTTGCACTTCCCCAACTGGTGGGATTCGAGGGAGGAAAGGCTTTTCCCGGAGGATCCCTCCTCGCGGGACCTCGAGGAGACATCCTGGTGCAGGGGCCGGTGTTCCAGGAGGCGGTGCTTCCGGCGGTGCTCGACTTCGAGGAGATCACGCGGGCTCGTGCCGATCTGCCGCTGCTCGCGGATCTGGAGATGCGGCTGCCCCACCTGCTGGGATCGTTGCATGCTGCGAGGCGGGAGAAGGGCGGGGGCGGGGAAGCGGGGAAGCGGGGAAGCCGGAGGAGTGCGTCTACCGGCACCGAGACTGAAACCCAAACCGTCCCGCCTCCTCGCCTCCCCGCCTCCCCGCTGCCGCCTCTACCCGCCCGGTTCCATCCGCGGCAGGACCCGCTGGCGATCGATCCGGAGCTGGCCCGGCGCTGGCTGGTCGAGTTCATCCGGGACGAGGTGCAGCGACGGCGGAAGTTCGATCGGGTGGTTATTGGCCTCTCCGGGGGTGTGGACAGCGCGTTGGTGGCATATCTCGCGGCCGAAGCCGTGGGGCCGGCCAATGTCCTGGGTGTCCGGATGCCTTATCGGACCTCGAGCCAGGAGAGCCTCGATCACGCCCAGCTGGTAATCGACGCGCTCGGACTGCCCAGCCGTACGGTGGACATCAGTAGCTCCGTCGATGCATTGGCCCGCTCGATCGGCGGCGAGATCGAGCCTGCCCGGCTGGGCAACATCATGGCGCGTACCCGGATGATCACCTTGTTCGATCTCTCGGCGGCAGTGCGCGCTCTTCCGCTGGGCACCGGAAACAAGACAGAACGATTGTTCGGCTACTTCACCTGGCATGCGGACGACTCACCGCCGGTCAATCCCATCGGTGACCTCTTCAAGACCCAGGTGTGGACTCTGGCACGCCATGTGGGCGTGCCCGAGGTCATCGTGGCGAAGCCAGCCAGTGCCGATCTGATCAAGGGCCAGACCGACGAGGGTGACTTCGGCATCTCCTACCCCCGCGCCGACGCCATCCTTCACTGGATCCTGCTTGGTTACAAAGCGCCAGAGATCGCAGCTCTCGGATTTGAAGAAGCGGAGATCAAGCTCGTGCGCCAGCGTCTCGACTCCACTCATTGGAAGCGGCGCCTCCCCACCGTGGCGATGCTGAGTGGAACTGCCATTGGAGAGTATTACCTAAGGCCAGTCGACTACTAAGCGTTCACGCTTTTTGACTGCCTCCATGACCCCTGAAGCACGACCGATGTCCTACTCGGTCGGATCCATCACGACCTTCGTGATGCCGCACATGCAAAATGTACGGGGCGATCTGTTCGGCGGCGAGCTGATGGCACTGGTGGATCAGGCGGCGGCAGTGGCGGCCATCCGACATGCCGGAGGGCCGGCCGTCACTGCGAGTATCGAGCGGGTAGACTTTCGCGAGCGCATTCCCGTGGGCGCCCTGGTTACCTGTGCCGCCACCGTCGACTACGTGGGGAACTCCTCCATGGACATCACCGTGGAAGTGTACGCCGAGCACGTCAGCAGCGGCGAGAAGCGACATACCCACACCGCCCACGTGGTGTTCGTCGCGCTGGACGACGCTGGAAAGCCCAAGCGGGTGCCGCGGCTCCTTCCGGAAACCGAGGAAGAGCGCGAGCGGTACCACCGTGCCGAGGTCCATCGGCAGCAAAGGCGTTCTTGACGGTACGAACGGCAGCCTTGGTACTGAGTGGGGGCGGCGCCAAGGCCGCGGCCCACCTCGGTGCTTGCCGGGCGCTCCGAGATGCTGGGTTCGAGCCCGCCTGGTATGTCGCTACCTCCATGGGGGCAGTGGTGGCGGCGGGGCTGGCCAGTG
>JAICPP010000089.1 GCA_025929805.1 Gemmatimonadales bacterium
GAGGTGATGAGGATCTAGAACCCACGCAACTTTCGCGCTCGGGTGCAATGCACTTTCGTTCATGTCGCGCTGGCAGCGGGATGGTGCCTGCAAGGAGTGTCCTGCGCCTCCGGCTCGTCGTCTCGGCACAAGCACTTGAGGTTTGCTCCGTCCTCTCGGGGCCGTGCTCGTTTCTGCAGCTTGTCGCGACGGCAGAATATTTCGATGACTCTCGTGGCGATCGAAGTTGTTTTTTGGTCAGGTAGTTTGCCAGGACCGTCGCCATCAACCCGTACATTCATCATCCGCCAGACCTGGTGTGAAGCGAATGCTGCCAAAGCTTGCGTTGATTCAGGGCGTTTTTTATGTGCTGACCGGCGTGTGGCCGCTCATCGATATCGTGAGCTTTCAGGTGGTCACGGGACCCAAGGTCGACCTGTGGCTGGTGAGAACGGTCGGCGTCCTGGTCACCGTGATCGGCGTTGTTATTCTGTCGGCCTCCCGAAGCCGCCGGATCACCCGTGAAATTCTGTTGCTGGCTGTGGGGAGCGCACTCGGGCTCGCCGCCATCGATCTGGTATATGCTCTCTCGGGCCGGATCTCTGCCATCTATCTCGCCGATGCCGCGGCGGAGATCGCTCTCGCCGGGTTATGGCTCGTCGGGAGCCGCCGCACCTGATGGCTGACTCTCCGGACGATCGGGTGGCGCTCCGCGCCCACAATGTCACCAAGCGTTTCGGTGCCACCCTCGCACTGGATCGGGTATCGGTAGAGATACCTCGAGCCGGGTGCGTGGTACTGATCGGTGAGAGCGGCTCCGGCAAGACGACCTTGCTCCGCTGCTTCAATCGACTGATAGATCCCGACGCGGGGCACGTCCTGATCGAAGGAGAAGACGCCGCTGCTATCGATCCCATCATCCTGCGCCGGCGGATGGGGTATGTACCACAGGATGGAGGATTGCTCCCACACTGGCAGGTGCGGCGGAACGTGGAGTTGGTTCCCTGGCTTCGAAAGGTAGGCAATGCGCCGGAGCTGGCTGCAAAGGCGCTGGAGCTGGTGGGACTCGATCCGGAGGAGTTTGGCGAGCGGTGGCCGCGTGAGCTGTCGGGGGGGCAGCGCCAGCGGGTTGCGGTGGCTCGCGCGCTGGCAGCCAGGCCTGATGTGGTCCTGTTGGACGAGCCGTTCGGCGCGCTCGACGCGATTACCAGGGCCGACCTGCAGCGCACGTTCGACAACATTCGGCGAGGGCTCGGCGTCACCACGGTTTTGGTCACCCACGATCTCCATGAAGCCTTCATGCTGGGCGATTGGATCGTTGTCCTGCGGCAGGGTCGGATAGAGCAGTCGGCGGCGTCCCAACAGCTGCGGCGAGCGCCGGCCAACGAATACGTACGCGAGTTGCTGGAGCGGGCCCGGGTGGCTGTCGAATGATCCCTGGATCGGTCAGTATCCTCCTCCTGGGGATGCATCTGAGCCTGGGCCTCCAAGTCACATCCGCTGTCCTGGCGAGGCCGATCGTCGTGGGCTCCAAGCCGTTCGGCGAGTCGTATCTCCTGGCCGAGATGTTTGCTCAGCTGCTCGAGGCGCGCGGCTTCGAGGTGAGACGTCGGCTCGGCCTCGGGGCAACCGAGATCGCGTTCCAGGCGCTACGCACCAACGGCATAGATGTCTATCCTGAGTACACCGGCACCGGCCTGGTTGCGGTTCTGGGCGAGCGCCCCAGCAGCGATCCGCGCCAGGTGTATCGCCAGGTCTCCCGGGAGTTTCGCCGGCGCTACGGCGCGCGGTGGCTCCCCCCGCTCGGATTCCAGAACACCTATGCCATCGCCGTGCGTCAGGAGACTGCGCGGCGCCTACGGCTGACAACCCTCAGCGACCTCGCCCGAGTTTCCAGCTCCTTACGCGCAGGACTCACTGCGGATTTCATTGGACGTCCCGATGGCTTACCGGGAATCCGGAAGGCCTACGGCATCAGCTTTCGTGACGTTCGGGCTCTGCTGCCCGCGGTCAAGTACCAGGCACTGGCAGCAGGCGAAGTCGATGTGATCGATGGGTATTCGACCGACGGGTTTATCGCGCGCTACGATCTGGTGGTCCTGGAAGACGACCGGCGGTTCTTTCCCCCGTACGAAGCCGCCGCGCTGGTCGGCCCGGCTCTTACCAGGGACCTGCCCGCCGGCGTGGCGGTGCTGACCGAGCTCAGCGGACTCCTTACCGAGTCCGACATGCGCCGGCTGAACCGGAGGATCGAGGTGGATGGGGTTCCAGTGGCCCGAGTCGCTGCCGGAGCATTGCTCGCGCTCGGTCTCACCCGCGCTGAGCCGGCAACCGGCAGGAACCCCAGAGAGGCGGCCTCTCCGGGAGTGCTTCCTTATCTCTGGGACGAGCGGGAAACGATTTTCCGTCTCACGCTCCGCCATCTCTTTCTGGTGGCGGTCTCTCTGACCGGGGCGATCGGGTTTGCGGTACCGCTCGGTCTGGCGTTGGAGCGGAGTCGATCATCCGCCGAGCCGGTTATCCGCGGTATCGGGCTGCTCCAGACCCTTCCGGGTATTGCACTCCTCGCCTTTATGATTCCACTGCTTGGAATCGGAGTGGTTCCTGCTCTGGCTGCCCTCTTCCTCTACTCCCTCTATCCCATTCTTCGGAACACCTACACCGGGGTGAGAGATGCCGCGCCGGATGCAGTCGGTGCCGCCTGGGCGCTGGGTATGACTCCGGGCCAGATTCTCCGCCATGTCCGCCTGCCCCTGGCAGCACCGGTGATCATGGCAGGGATTCGCACCGCCGCCGTGATCAATGTGGGAACGGCAACCCTTGCCGCCTTCATCGGTGCGGGCGGGCTGGGTGATCCCATTGCGGCCGGGCTGGCGCTGTCGGATACACGGATGATTCTTTCGGGGGCACTACCCGCGGCATTGCTGGCGCTGTTAGTGGATGGCGTGCTCGGCATCTGTGAGCGTGCGGTTCGGCCGGGCGGCTAGGCTCTCACCTTTTGCGACGAAAGCCTCCGTGCGACTTCAAGCCTTCCATGCCATTCGCCCTGTTCCCGAGCTGGTCTCCCGGGTCGCTGCCGTACCCTATGACGTGGTGAACCGGGCAGAAGCGGCAGAGCTGGCCGAAGGAAATCCCTACAGCTTCCTGCACGTGGGGCGGTCCGACATCGATTTGCCGGCGGATACCGATCCTCACGATGCTCGAGTCTACTCGAAGGCGCGGGACGCGCTGGACCGGTTCATCGCCGAGGGAGTGCTCATTCGAGACCCCAACCGCACGCTCTACCTCTACCGACAAGTCATGGATGGCCGGACCCAGACCGGTGTAGTTGGCTGCGTTCATGTGGACGACTACGAGCGCGATGTCATCCGGAAGCACGAGAAAACCCGCCCGGACAAGGAAGACGACCGGACCCGGCATGTGCTCACTCTGAACGCCCACGCGGAGCCCGTGTTTCTCGCCTATCGCAGCCGCGGTGAGTTCGATGACCTGGCGAAACGTTCGGTGAGCCCGGCACCACTCTACGATTTCACTACGCCGGATCGGGTGCGTCACACCGTCTGGCAGGTGAGGGATCCGGCCCCCTGGCGGGACGCTTTTGCCGCCGTGCCACAGGCCTATGTGGCCGACGGGCATCATCGCTCGGCCAGCGCCTGGCGCGCCGGCAAGGAACGACGGGCGCGGAATCCCAGGCACCAGGGCACCGAGGAGTACAACTGGTTTCTGGCCGTGCTCTTTCCGGCCGACCAGCTGACCATCATGCCCTACAATCGGGTGGTCCGCGACCTCGCCGGAAAGACGCCTCCTCAGCTGCTCCAGGAATTAAGGCAGCTGGGAAGCATCTCACCCACGGATCAGCCGTCCCCTTCTCGCGCAGGCACTTTCTGCATCTATTTGGCTGGCGCCTGGCATCGGCTCTCCTTGGACGAGAGCACGATCGACCACCGAGACCCCATTGGCTCCCTCGATGTATCGCTGCTTCAGGATCGCGTCCTCGGTCCCTTGTTGCATATCGGCGATCCGCGCACTGACACCCGGATCGATTTTGTGGGAGGGGTTCGAGGGTCGGCCGAACTGCAGAGACGGGTTAAATCGGGCGAGATGGCCATCGCGTTCTCTCTCTTTCCAACCAGCATGGAACAGCTGATGGCGGTCGCCGACGCGGGTGCTGTGATGCCGCCCAAGAGCACCTGGTTCGAGCCCAAGCTGCGGAGTGGGCTGTTTGTGCATGAGTTGGACTAGGTAGTCTAGAGTCTAAGGCCTAGGGTCTGGTGACCGGGGTCTGACGCCGCTGTTCGTCGGACTGGAACCTCCGCGGCATAGACCCTAGACTCTAGATTCTCGACTTTCGACGACTCTCGACCGGGGCACGGAAATCAGATGAAGGTCCTAATCGCCGATAAATTCGAGAAGGTCGGAATTGACGGCCTCAAGGAGCTCGGCTGCACGGTAGTCTCGGAGCCCGAGGTGAAGGCCGAGGCGCTTCCGGACCTGATCCGCAAGATGGACCCCAACATCCTCATTGTCCGCAGCAAGAAGGTGAACGCCGAGTCTCTGCGAGCCGGAACCGCCCTGACGCTGGTGATAAGGGCGGGAGCCGGAATCGACACGATCGATGTCGCGGCCGCCTCGGATCTCGGCGTATTCGTTTCCAACTGTCCCGGAAAGAACTCGATTGCGGTCGCCGAGCTGGTCATCGGCTTGCTGCTCGCCTGTGACCGAAGGATCCCTGATCAAGTAGCCGACCTGAGACAAGGCCGCTGGAACAAGGCCGAGTATTCCAAGGCACGAGGTCTGTACGGCCGTACCCTGGGCATTGTTGGCTTGGGGCAGATCGGCAGGGAGATCGCCCGGCGCGCGCTGGCTTTTGGCATGCGGGTAACTGCGTGGTCTCGAAGTCTCACCCACGAGGAGGCAGATCGTCTGGGAGTGGTCTACGCTCAGACCCCGTTGGATGTTGCCCGTCACGCCGATGCCATCACCATCAACATCGCGGCGACGGCGGATACCAAGAATCTGGTCAACGCCGAGTTTCTGGGGGCAATGAAGCCGGGAGCCTACCTCATCAATACCGCGCGCGGATCGGTGGTGGACGAGGCCGCGCTGCAGCAGGCCATCCGCGAGCGGGGAATACGCGCGGGATTGGATGTCTTTCAGAACGAGCCGGCGGCGGCAACCGGAGACTTCATGAGTCCCCTGGCCCAGAGTCCCGGGGTGTACGGCACCCATCATGTGGGCGCCTCCACCGAGCAGGCTCAGGTGGCCATAGCGCACGACGTCATTCGTATCGTCCAGGCGTTCAAAACCAGCGGTGAAGTTCCCAACGTGGTGAACCGGCTGGCCCGCAGCTCTGCTACCCATGTGCTGACAATCCGCCACCGAAACCGGCCCGGGGTGCTGGCCCATGTGTTCGGCGTCCTGGCGGGAGCCGCGATCAACGTAGAAGAGGTGGAGAACATCATTTATCACGGCGCGCATGCCACCCTGGCGCGGATTCACCTCGACGGCCAGCCGGAGGCAGACGCGCTGGCCCGAATCCGTCACGGCAATCCCGACATCATCAGTGCCGAGCTGAGCGCCATAAATGGCCGGCAAACGTAAATGAGTCGCCACGTGGCAGTCGCCAGTCGCCGGTCGTCAGTCCCCGGACTACCCACAATTCCTTTGAAACTGGCGTCTGGGGTCTGGCGTCCGGCGACTCAAAGACCCTGACCCACACCACAGGACCACATGCCCGACCGCATCCACAACTTCAGCGCCGGACCTGCCACATTGCCCGAGCCAGTGCTCCGAAAGGCACAGGAGGCCATCTGGAACGTCGCCGGCAGTGGCATTGGAATCATGGAGCACAGCCACAGGGGGAAAGTGTTCGACCGGATCATCGCGGAGGCCGAGCAGGCTTGCCGCAGCCTGGCCGGCATTCCCGACGACTACCGGGTGCTGTTCCTGCAAGGCGGGGCTTCGCTCCAGTTCGCCATGGTCCCCATGAACTTGCTGGGCGCCGACCGCACGGCCGACTATCTGCTGACCGGCGTGTGGTCGCAGAAGGCAGTCAAGGAAGCCAAGGCAATAGGGAAGATTCACATCGCGGCAACCAGCGAAGCTACCAACTTCGACCGTATACCCAAGCCCCAGGAAATTCGGTATTCGTCGAGCCCGGCTTACGTCCACATCACGACCAACAACACGATTTACGGCACCCAATGGCGTACCGAGCCGTCGGTGCCGAGCGGCGTCCCGCTGATTGCCGACACGTCCAGCGACATGTACAGCCGTCCCCTGGACATCCGGAAGTACGGCATCGTCTACGCTGGAGCCCAGAAGAATCTGGGCCCCTCGGGTGTGGTGCTCGTGATCATCAGGAACGGTCTCGTGGAAGCAGGAGCCAAGACACTGCCCACGATGCTGCAGTACCGCACCCATGCCGCGGAGAACTCCCTGTACAACACGCCGCCGACGTTCGGGATCTACGTGATGGGCGAAGTGTTCAAATGGATCCAGTCACAGGGCGGACTCAACGCGATGGCCGAGCACAACGAGACCAAGGCCCGGTTGCTGTACGACTACCTCGACAGCAGCGAGTTCTTCCGGGGCACTGCACAGCCCGACAGCCGGTCGCTGATGAACGTGTGCTTCCGAGCGCCGAGCGAGGAACTCGAGGCAAAGTTCATCAGCGAGGCCACCAAGCTGGGGCTGGATGGGCTCAAGGGTCATCGCTCGGTGGGCGGTATGCGCGCCAGTATTTATAACGCGTGTTCCCTCCAGTCGGTCCAGGCGCTGGTCTCGTTCATGAAGGAGTTCGAGCGCTCCAACCGCGCGGCTGCGGCCCGAAGCTGACTGCCATGCTGCACCTCTGCCTCGCCGGGCTCCTCTGCGCTCAAGCGGCGCCCGCGCCGGATTCGCTGGTCGCATTCGTAGACGTAACCGTCATCCCAATGGATCGAGAACGGTCCCTGCCCGGTACCACCGTGGTGGTCCAGGGCGATCGGATTGTTTCGATGGGTCCCGCGGGCAAGGCAAAGGTTCCCCCCGGGGCATTGAGGGTGAACGGACAGGGCAAGTTTCTCCTGCCGGGGCTGGCCGAGATGCACGCGCACATACCCGGCGGCCAGGTGCCTGACAGTATTGTCGAGCGTACGCTTTTCCTCTATGTCGCGGGCGGAGCTACCACCATACGGGGTATGCTGGGTCATCCCCGTCATCTCGAGCTGCGGGCTCGAGCCGCGCGGGGTGAGATCATAAGCCCTACCATTTACACGTCCGGGCCCTCGTTCAATGGAAACAGCGTTCCCACTCCTCAGTCGGCTCTTCATTTGGTGGCCGAGCAGAAGAAGGCCGGCTACGACTTCCTGAAGATCCACCCGGGGATAACTCGAGAGGTCTTCGACACCCTGGCCGCGGCGGCGGAGCGTTCAGGCATCCGGTTGGCAGGCCATGTGCCGCTCGACGTCGGGCTTCAACGGGCGCTCGAGGCCCGGTATGCCAGCATCGATCACCTGGACGGCTACATCGAGGCCATGGTCAGGCCCGAGGCTCCGGTCAAGGCCACCGAATCGGAGTTTTTCGGACTCAATCTGGGCGAGCACCTGGACGAATCCCGGGTGCCGGCTCTGGTAGACGCCACCCGACAGGCCGATGTCTGGAACGTTCCGACCCAGACGCTCATGGAGAACCTGGACCCTACAGTGTCCGCAAAATCGCTCGCCCGCCGTCCCGAGATGCGGTACATCCCCGTCAGTACGGTGTTCCAATGGGCTGCCGCGAAGGGTTCCATCATGGACAACACCGGTGCTACCCGGGAGTCCGCGCGACGCACTATCGAGGCGCGTCGCAAGCTGATCAAGGCACTGCACGATGGGGGTGCGGGACTGCTCTTGGGGTCCGACGCACCCCAGATCTATAACGTGCCGGGCTTTTCCATCCACCGCGAGCTCGAGCTGCTGGTGGCCGCAGGACTCACGCCTTATCAGGCGCTGGAAACCGGGACCCGGAACATCGCGCGCGTCTTCGGCACCTCCCACCAGACTGGCACGGTCGAGATGGGCAAGCGGGCTGATTTGATTCTGCTCGAGTCCAATCCCTTGGCCCACATCCGAGCCACGACCCGACGCGCTGGGGTCATGCTTCGAGGCCGTTGGTTCCCCCAAACGGAGATACAGAAAAGGCTGGCAGCTATCGCAAAGGCCGTCGGAAACTGATCAATCTGCCGCGATGGACCGAACCAGGTCGGCGTTGGTGCGGTTACGGCGGAGATCGGTGAGCAGATCGTTCATCGCGTTGATGGGGGTCATCCCTGCAAGCCGCTGACGCAGAACTCGGGAGGCAGCCAGCGCTTCGTCATCTAGCAGCAGCTCCTCCCGGCGAGTGGCGCTGGCCACCAGGTCGATGGCTGGAAAGATCCGTCGCTCAGCCAGCTCCCGGCTCAGTACCAACTCGCTGTTGCCCGTCCCCTTGAACTCCTCGAAGATCACCTGATCCATCCGGCTGCCGGTGTCTACCAGGGCAGTAGCCACAATGGTCAGCGAGCCGCCCCCCTGGGCGGGATCTACCCTGCGGGCGCTACCCCGAAAGCGCTTCGGTTTTTCCAGTGATTGCGCGTCGAGACCACCCGAAAGGGTTCTGCCGGTCCCTTTCTCAGTGGTGTTGTAAGCCCGGGCTAATCGGGTGAGCGAGTCTACGATCAGAACCACGTCGCCACCCAGCTCGACCCTCCTCCGGGCACGCTCCAGAGTGAGCTCGGCAATCGACACATGGTTCTGCGCCGGATTGTCGAAGCTGGACGCGATCACCTCGCCCACGCCGGCCGATTCCATCTCGAAGACCTCTTCGGGGCGCTCGTCTACCAGGAGGATGAAGAGATCGGCCGCGGGATAGTTGAGGCTCACGCCCTGAGCGATGGATTGCAGGACCATGGTCTTTCCGGCTTTGGCCGGAGCGACGATGAGCGCGCGCTGTCCTTTGCCCAGGGGGCAGAGTAGGTCGATAACGCGGTTGGTGAAATCGGGCTGGTGCGTCGCGGCTCCGTTGCTCTCCAGCCGGAGCTGCTCGTTGGGGTGGATGGCGGACAATTGGCTGAATTCCGGGCGTTGCGCCAGGGACTCCGGAGGCTTGCCCTGGATAGAGGCGACCCGGTCCAGAGAGGGTCCCTTGCCCTTGCCTCCAGGGCGTACCGAGCCGTCGATTTCGTCGCCGGTTCGAAGCCGGTGCTGGCGGATCAGGCGTTCACCCACGTGCACGTCGCCGCGGGAAGGCAGGTAACTCGCCTCTCGCCGCCGGAGGAAGCCGCTGCCCCTGTCGGTGATCTCCAGGACTCCGAGCATCAACCGGCTGCTAACTCCACCGACTTCTTGATGCGGTGCAGGATGGCCGTGAGTCCCTGTGTGCGGGTCATGCCGAGTGTCTCGCTCAGACCGAGTTGGTCCAACAGGTCGAGAGGGAGGCTGGCGACGGCGCCCGGGGGAGCGCCCTCCAGTGTGCGCGCCAGGAGGGACACAAACCCTCGAACGGTGGGCGCTTCCCGGGGCACGTCGGCATGAATGTGCACCCGGCCCTGGTCGATTTCCACCCAGAGATATACGGGCGTCTGGCACTCAGCCACCCGATTGTGGCCCAGCTCCTTTTCAGCCTGGAACCGCTCCGGCAGGGGAGGCAGCTTCTTGGAATAATCCAGGAGGGTCTCGAGCCTGGTCTGGGGGTCGGCCGCTTTGAAGCGGGGGATCAGATTTTCCAGGGTGGCCATACGGCAGGCACTCGTCTAGGGGACCTATGAAGCTGGCACGGTTACCTCGCTTCGGCTATCCCTGTGAACGCGTTCCAACTCGAGAATGTTTCTCTTCCGTTGGGCTCCCCAACGATATCCCCCTACCTCACCGCTTTCCCGCACGGCACGATGACAGGGAATCACCAGCGCCAGCCGATTGCTCGCACAGGCCCGCGCTACTGCCCGCGCGGCCGTCGGACGTCCCAGCTCCTTGGCAATATCATGGTAAGAGCGGGTTTCACCCGGCGGGATGCGCCGTAACGCGTCCCACACCTGCCATTGAAAGGTCGTTCCCGGCACGTCGAGCTGGAGTGCCACTTCCCCTCCGTCCAGGATCCGCTCGACCGCTCGCTCGATGGATATGGATAGCCCGCCTTCCTTTCTCTCGAGGTCGGCCTCGGGGTACTCGTTGCGGAGCGCCGCTTCCAGCTCCGCAGCTTCGTCACCCAACTGCACCGCGCACAGTCCTCGCTCAGTAGTCGCGGCCAGAAGGTAGCCCACTGGGGTGGTCACTACCGTGTAGCCGATGGTCATCCCGCGGCCGCCCTTCCGATAGCTTCCCGGCGTCATCCCCAGGCCGGTTCGAGCTTGGTCATACGCCCTGCTGCCGGAGCCGTACCCCGCCTCGTAGGTGGCTCTGGTTACGGTGTCCCCGTTCCTGAGCCGGAGCTTCATCCGATCGAGCCGTCGGGCGCTGGCGTATGCTTTGGGGCTTACCCCGACCACCCGCTTGAAGGTGCGCTGAAGATGAAACGGGCTCATCCGGACCATCCGGCCGAGTCGGGCCAAGGTCACGGTCTCATCGGGATGCTGATCCAGGAACTCCCGGGCCTGCTGAACCTGACGGACGGTCGTTGGTGGATCGATCTGAGGCTCACACCGGCGGCATGCGCGATACCCGGCGGATTCGGCAGCTTTCGGAGTCTCGAAGAAGCTGACCCGAGCCCGGGTCGGTCGGCGCGATGCGCAGGATGGCCGACAATACACTCTGGTCGAGGCAACCCCGTAGACGAACTCTCCGTCCTGAGTCGAATCCCGGGTCAGGACAGCCTGCCAACGCCTCTCTTCAACCGCTGGAATCACGATACTCCCCCGCTCGAATGGCCAGTTTGGGCTATAGCTCACCGACTGGAGCCCTTTTCCACACCAATCATGGTACTACCTGGGGAGTTCCCCCACTACCCGGTTCTTGCGTTCAAACTATCGGACGGGAACCCGGTTGGCCGGTTGGACGTTAAGTCCTTGTTTTCGGGCACTCCCAACTCGCGGACCTGCAGAATCAACCGTATCATAAGGCGAGATTGCATTTGAACATCCGCTCCGGACGGGTACGCGCACTATGACTGTAACAGCCACCCCCCGTCCTGTGGCTCACCTGTCCGTCAGCGGTGAGCTCCAGGAGGCCAGGGCCCGCACCTTTCTGCTTCTGGGCCCGCTTTCGGATGAAGATCTCAGGACTCAGCACGACCCCCTGATGAGCCCGATCCTCTGGGATTTGGGACACATTGCGCATTTCGAAGAGCTCTGGCTCACCCGGAACCTGGATGGTCCGATCGAGTTCGTCGAGATGCCAGGGCTCTACAATCCCTTCGAGCATCCCCGCAGCAAGCGCGGGAGTCTGCCGCTTCCCACCATCGAGCACTGCCGTGAGATCATGGAGGAGATTCGGCAGCGGGTATTGAACCGGCTGGCTCTGGTCGACTTCGGCTCCTCCAACCCGTTGCTGCGAGACGGGTACGTCTACCAAATGGTGCTGCAGCACGAGCATCAACACAACGAGACCATTCTCCAAACGCTTCAGTTGAAGCAAGGCGCTCCGTACTCGCCCACGGAACGGCACCAGCCCACGCCGGCTTCGAATCCTTCCCGGCGGATAAGGCCCGGGGAGATGATCCGCTTTCCCGGAGGTTCGGTCGAGATCGGGACCGAGGATCGCACGGCGGCCTATGACAACGAGCGACCACTGCACCAGGTGCGGCTGCACCCCTTCTGGATCGATCTGAGTCCGGTAACCAATGCCGAGTTCGAGCGATTCATCAACGCAGGAGGATATTCCCGCCGGGAGTATTGGTCCCGCCCTGGCTGGGACTGGCTCCAGGGTGCGGGGGTTCGCGCCCCCAAATACTGGGAACGTGTCGATGGTTCGTGGGTGACTCGCTCCATGGATCGAGTGGGGCAAATCGAGCCGCTCCATCCGGTCTGCCACGTGTGCTACTACGAAGCGGAGGCCTATGCCCGGTTCGTGGGGAAGCGGCTGCCCACCGAATTCGAGTGGGAGGCAGCGGCCTCATGGGATCCGGAGACCA
>JAICPP010000026.1 GCA_025929805.1 Gemmatimonadales bacterium
CATTGTGTGCCGGGATGACGACCGCGACATCGGCAACCGACAGCGAAGCCTGGTTGCGCCGTCGCGGCGCAAACAGGCTGTCGAAGACCAGGCGGCAAATGCCGACGAGGCACCAGAAGGTGATGCTGATGCCAAGCGAAGCCGCAAGCATCGGCAGCAGCCAGCCGCTATGAAGCCAGGTGGTCATGCCCGTGCCGGCTGTCGTCCGTTCCCGCCGTTGCGCGCAAAAGATGCAACGACGCTCTCCTCGAGATTGCGGGCAAACTCCACCACTCCCTCGCCGAACACCCCTCCCAGGGCAAAGGTCATCCCCTTGATGCGTTCCCGCAGCTTGTTGGTACGAGGGTCGGCTACGATACGTCCCAACATCTTGCTGATGGCTCCGACATTGGGCGAAATGGACATGCCGTTGTCGTTCACCAGCAGGATGATGTCGCGGTCCGAGTGACCGGCGTTGTTCATTCCCTCGTAGGAAAGGCCACAGGTGAGCGCTCCATCACCCACGACGGCCACTACCTTGTAGCGCTCTCCCTGGAGGTCTCGGGCCGTCGCCATGCCAAAGGCCGCCGACATGGCCGTACCTGCGTGACCGGCTCCAAACTGGTCGTGCTCGCTCTCGGTCCGCTTGAGAAAACCCGATATGCCGTTGCGCTGGCGTAGCGTGGGGAATGGAGCGTTGCGGCCGGTGAGAAGCTTCCAGGCATACGCCTGATGGCCAACGTCCCAGACGATCTTATCGCCCGGCGAGTCGAACTCGTAAAGCAGAGCGATGCTCAGCTCCACTACGCCGAGGCTGGCGCCGATGTGACCCCCGGTTACCGAACAGCATTCGATCAGCCGGTCCCGAATCTCCTGTGCCAGCTCCGGGAGCTGGTCACGCCGGAGGCGCTTGAGATCTTCGGGAGATCCAATCGTCGAGAGCAAGGACATGGTGGATGGACCGTGGTCTGGGAGGCGGCAGCGGCGTTCGCGTCTCTCACGAGGTACGATTTACAATATATCCCGCCAGGGACCCCAATGCGTCCGATGGTATGCCCGCGGCATCCAGGTGCGCGACGGCCTTGACTGCTATTCGGCGAGCTTCCGTGCGCGCCCCTTCGATACCGAGCAGCGCAACGTAGGTCGACTTCGACAACTCGGCATCCCGTCCCACCGGCTTCCCCAGCTCCTCGCTCGTGGCGGTGGCGTCGAGGACATCGTCCGCTATCTGGAACGCTAATCCGATGTCTTCGCCGTAGGCCATGAGACCGGCCAGCTTGTGAGGCTCAGCCTCCGCGGCCATGCCGCCGAGGACGCAGGCGGCCCGAATGAGTGCGCCAGTCTTTCCGCGGTGCACCGCCATCAGCTCGGCAAGGGTCAGCGTCCGGCCTTCAGCTTCCAGATCCAGCCACTGTCCTCCCACCATGCCCTCGATCCCGCCCGCCTGAAAAAGCTCGCTCGCCATCCGGCCCAAGGTGCTCGAGGATAAACCGAGCTCTCGGGTGGAAACCGTCAGAAGACGGGCGGCGACCGGCACCAGCAAGAAGCCGACCCGGGTGGCCGTAGGTACGTCAAAGGCACGGTGAGCGGTGGGACGACCACGGCGGAGGTCATCATCGTCCATGCAGGGCAGGTCGTCGTGGACGAGGGAGTAGGTATGGACGGTCTCTACCGCTGCAGCCACACCAGCGATCCCGGGCGAACGGCCACCTACCGAGCGGTATGTCCCCAGGACCAGTGCGGCCCGTACTCGCTTTCCCGGAGTCCTGAGGGCGTAGGCCAGCGCCCGGCCATCCCGGCTGCCGAGCTCGGACTCGAGGTGCTCAGCCCAGTCGCCAAGCAGGGTATCGGTCGAGTCTCTGGCTTCGAGCAGCAGGTCCGCGGCCTGCGCGCTCGTGCCGAAGGCAGTTTCAGGCATCCAGATTGGTGAGCCTGATATCCCCGCCGGCTTCTTCCAGGACCGCCTGAACCTTCAGCTCGGCAGCCGCCAGCCGCTCGCGAGCGGCGCGTAGGCGGGCTATCCCTTCCTCGAAAAGGGCCAGCGCCGCATCCAGATCCACGTCGTCAGCCTCGAGCTTCCGGACAATTTCCTCGAGCCGGGCCAGTTCTTCGGCCAGCGGAGGGTTCGACGATGCTCCCAGATCTCGGGTCATGTCACGGCTCTACCCGGGCGCGAACGTCTCCGTCGGCGACTCGCAACCTGAACCTCTCGGAAGGTATGAAGTCGGCTCGTCGCTTGAGGACGCGGCCAGCCTCATTCATCGGCATGGCGTAGCCCCGAGCCAGCACCCGCAGCGGACTGAGGGCGTCCAGTTGGACCGCCAACTGGTCGGTCTTGTTTCGCGGACTGCGGATTGCCGACTCCACCGCTGTCCGGAGCCGATCACCGGTTCGGGCCAGCCGCTCTGCCGCCAGTCTGGTGCGGCCGGTGAGGCCGGAGGCCAGCCGGATCGAGAGGTCGTCGATCACCCGCACAACATCTCGGCGGTCTGCCACCGCCACCTCGGCCGCTGCCGAGGGAGTGGCGGCGCGAACATCCGCAACCAGATCGGTGAGCGACACGTCGATCTCATGACCCACTGCGGAAATGGTCGGCACTCGCACGGCTGCCAGCGCACGGCAGACGGCTTCGCTATTGAAGGCGGCCAGATCTTCCCGTCCACCACCCCCCCGCCCGATGATGCAGAGGTCGAGCTTCGGGATCCGGTTCACCAAGCTCAGGGCTCGGACCAATTCGTCGACCGCGCCATCACCCTGAACCCGTGCTCCCACCACCAACACTCAGGCGCAGGGCCAGCGCTTCCGGGTCACCGTTACGATATCATGGACCGCAGCACCATCCTTGCTGGTGACCAGCGCTATCGTGGAAGCGTAAGGCGGGATGGCTCGCTTCCGGGCAGGATCGAACAGGCCATCCTTCTGGAGGAGTGCCCTCACCCGCTCGAGCTCCTGTTGTTGCCGGCCCAAAGCAGAGGTGGGAAGGACGCGGGCGACGATCAGCTGAAACTCGCCCCGCTCCTCGTACAGCGCTGCCCGCCCCAGCACATACACCTCAGTGCCATCGGCAGGTGGCTTGCCGGAGCGCATGGCGTTCATTCCGAACATACAGCAGCGGACCTGACTGCGTCCTTCGCGCAAGCTGAAGTACCAGTGTCCACTGGAATACACCTTACATTGTACGATCTCGCCGCGGACCCAGAGCTGCATCGGCGCATGCTTCTCGATGAGACGCTTGACCGACGCGTTGAGCTGCCCCACCGACCAGACCTGGTCGGAGGCGGACGGGGGATCGAGGGCGAGTGACAGGGTCATCTGGGGTTAGGACCTTCGTGTCCTTCGTGCCTTTGTGGTGAAGTAGTTGTTTTTGGTCTAGTCCAGCGCCGCCTGCTGCATTGCTTGCAAGGTATTCTGGAGCAGCATGGCGATCGTCATGGGCCCCACGCCGCCTGGCACCGGCGTAATGGCAGCGGCAATCTCCGACACCGGACCGTACGCGACATCGCCAACCAACCGATACCCCTTCGGGCGCGAGGCATCGTCGACCCGGTTGATGCCCACGTCGATGACCACCACGCCGGGCCGCACCATGTCCGCCGTGACGAATTCAGGCTTGCCGATGGCGGCAATGAGGATGTCGGCACTGCGGGTCACCGAGGGCAGATCGCGGGTGCGGGAATGGCACACCGTCACTGTGGCGTCTCCACCCGGGCCCTGCTGGATCAGCAGATTGGCCATGGGACGTCCCACGATGTTCGACCGTCCCACGATGACCGCGTGCGCTCCCTTGGTCTCGACCCCGGACCGAATCAACATCTGTTGCACGCCGTATGGGGTTGCCGGCCGAAAGGCGGTCTTATCGCCCACCACCAGCTTACCGACGTTCAGCGGATGAAACCCATCCACATCCTTGGCCGGATCGATGCGCCGGAGCACCTTCTCGGAGTTGATGTGCTTCGGTAACGGAAGTTGAACCAGGATGCCGTGAATCTGCGGATCGGCATTCAGGCGATCCACCGTTTCCAGCAGCTCGGCTTCGGTCGCGGCTGCCGGCAGCCGCAGGGTCACCGAATGCATCCCCGCTTCCTCGCACGCCTTTCCCTTAGATCGCACGTACACCGCGCTGGCGGGGTCCTCGCCGACCAGGACGGCGGCAAGACCCGGCTTTCTTCCGCTGGATGCCAGTCGGGCCACTTCGGTCGCGACCTCGGCTCGGATAGCCCGCGCTATGGCCGTTCCATCGAGAACTCTAGCGGTCATCGAGCAAAGTCCACCGCCCGAGTTTCCCGTATGACCACCACCTTGATCTGGCCGGGGTACTGCAGCTCGCTTTCGATCTTGCGGGCGATCGACTCGGAAAGCTGCGCCGCTGCTCCATCGTCGATCCGGTCCGGGGTCACCACCACTCGGATCTCCCGTCCGGCCTGAATCACATTGCTCTTCTCGACCCCGGCAAAGCCGTTGGCAATCTCCTCGAGCCGGGTCAACCGTTTGACATAGCTTTCGAACGCCTCACGGCGCGCGCCGGGACGCGAGCCGCTGATCGCGTCGGCGGCCTGGACCAGCACCGATTCGGCGGTCTCGTGGGCAACGTCGTCGTGGTGAGCCTGAATGCAGTTGATCACGGCCGCACTCTCTCCGTATTTGCGAGCGACGTCGACACCCAGCTCTACATGAGTCCCCTCAGTGTCGTGGGTGAGCACCTTGCCGATGTCATGCAACAGACCACCGCGCTTGGCCAGCGCCACGTCCAGATGCAGCTCCGCTGCCATCATCCCGGCAAGCCAGGCTACCTCTTTCGAGTGATCCAGAATGTTCTGCCCATATGAAGTGCGGTACCGCATGCGGCCGATGAGCTTGATCAGCTCGGGGTGGACGCCGTGCACTCCAGTGTCGTAAGCCGCCTGCTCTCCCAGCTCGACCAGCTGAGCCTCCAACTCGCGCTGCGCCTTCACCACGATTTCCTCGATACGACCCGGATGGATCCTCCCGTCGGCGATGAGCGCCTCCAGAGATCGGCGGGCAACTTCGCGGCGAATAGGGTCGAAGCACGAGATGATTACGGTATCGGGTGTGTCATCGATGATCACATCGACCCCGGTGGCGGTCTCGAACGCGCGGATGTTGCGACCTTCGCGGCCAATGATGCGGCCCTTCATCTCGTCACTGGGCAGGGCAACCGCCGCCACGGTGCTCTCCGCCGTGTGCTCGGCGCCCAAACGCTGGATGGCCATCGAGATGATCCGGCGGGCGTCCCGCTCGGCGGTCCGGCGGGCCTGCTCCTTGATTTCGCGCACCAGCGCCGCCGCCTGCCCCCGCGCTTCGTCCTCGATACGCTGCATGATTTCCCGGCGGGCTTCGTCGGCGGTCAGGCCGGCGATCCGCTCCAGTTTGGCCCGCTGTTCCTGGGCCAGCCGGTCGGCCTCGCCCGCGCGATTCCGCAGGTCCTGCTCCCGCTGGGTGAGGGTTTCCTCTCGCTTCGCTGCGGTGTGCTCGCGGGCCTCTACCTCCTCCAGTTTGCGGTCGTGGCTTCGGGACCGCTCCTCGGCTCGCCGCTCCAGGCGCTCCCACTCTTCCCGCCGCCGCTGGATCTCGCGGTCCAGCTCCTCCCGCAGCTTGAGCGTCTCCATCTTGGCCGTGACCAGCAGGTCGGACTTGGCCGTTTCGGCTTCCCGCAGTCCTTCGGCCCTGAGCCGTTCGGCTTCGGTGCGGGCGACGCCAAGTATGCCCGACGCGCTCCGACGCTGATTGCGGGTGTAGAGCAGAATGAACGCCAGAGCGGCAGCCAATCCGGCCGCCACCCCCGCGAGCATCGGCAGCAGGAGCGATTGCAGCATCGACAACTCTCCCTAGGAAGCTGCGCGGTTGCCGCGTTTGGCGGGTGGGAGGAGACGCGCCAGGTCGTCTGCCATGGCGGACAGCCGAGCCGCCTGCTCGCGATCCCCGCGGCGAGCCTGGAACAGCTCGTCGGTGATGGCAAGGCCGGCGAGAATGGCTGCCTTGTGCGACTCCACCATAGGCAGGCTGTCCCGGACCCGCTTGAGCGCGGCATCCAGATACGCGGCTACCTCCCGGGTATACTCCGGTGGAACCTCGGAACGGACGGTGTACTCCTCGCCTCCGATGAAGACCCGAACTGCGTTCTTAGTCGTGCTCACGCCGCATTGCCTCCGCCATGCTGTTCCAGGAAGGAAAGCTGACCGGCCAACGCGCGGAGCCGGTCTTTCGCCGCCTCGATCCGCAGCCTGAGCGCCTGATTTTCGGTTTCCAGCTCGATCACCCGCTGGCGTGCCTGGGTGAGCTCGGGACCAGCGAGCACGCCCCCGTTGTCACGGGCCTGCTGCAGCTCACCTTCCGCCTTCAACGTTCGCCGCCGCCAGCCGGCCAGCTCCTCCGCCAGATGGTGCACCACCCGCTCCAGGTCGCCGAGTGCTTGTTGATCGGGACGTTCGTAGTAGGACACGCTCATTCTCCGCTCCCTGGCGCACTGCCGACCCGGCGCACAACCCTCAACTCGCTCTCCAGCGCCGCGAGCATGCGCCTCTCTATTTCATCGATCTCGACATCACGCAGTGTACGATCAGAGGCCCGGAATGTGAGTTGGAACGCTACGCTGCGAGTGCCGGCCGGAAGCCCCGCGCCACGATAGTCGCTCTGGACCGACACCGACTCGAGGAGTGGTCCACCGACCCGCTGCAACAGATCCTTTACCTGCTGAGCGGTGACCCCCGGCCCGAGCACCAGCGCGAACACCCGCTCGGCGGAGGGCGTGATCGGCAACGGTGAGAAGCGCTCCGGCGTACGCGCCCCGGCGTCGAGTACCAGCTCGAACCCGAACAGCGGATCCGCCCACGGGGGCGCGTCGGCCTCGAGTGGCCCCGCCGAACCGACCACCCGGTCCTTTGCATCGCGTGCTATCCAGCCGGACCCTTCAACCTGCACCACACCCCCGGGAACCGCTAGAGCGACCGCGGCCTCGAAAAGCCCTTTGAGATCCCACAGATCGATGCGGTCCTCCCCCGTGCCGGACCAGTGCGGCGGCTCTCGCCGGCCGGTGAGCACCGCGGCGATGTGTCGCTCTTCGTGAGGTGGCTCGCCCGCAGCCGCCGTGCTGAAGACGGTACCGATCTCGAATAACCGCACGTCCCCCACGTGTTGGTCCCAGTTATGTCTCACCAGCTTTATCAAACCGGGGAGTAGTCGCCGGCGCAGGTAGCTTTCAGCGCTGGAGAGCGGGTTCGCCAGCCGAACACTCTGGGGGCCGTCTTGAGGACCCATCGGATGCGGCATCACCTCGAAGAGACCCTGGCGAACCAGCCCGGCGCGAACCTGTGATGAGATACGCTCGATCGTCGCGTCGGCCAGCAGGCTGGGGCGAAAGGCCCGGAGGTCCGCCGGAAAGTTCTGATAGCCGTGGAGCCGAGCAATCTCCTCGATCAGATCGATCTCCCGGCTGAGATCGGGCCTCCAGCTCGGAGGCTCGACCGCAATCCGATCGTCCGACTTGGGGACCAGCGTCGCTCCCACTGCGACCAAATAACTCTCCAGCGCGTGACCCGGCATATCGACACCGAGGACCTGTGCCACGCGGGATGGGCGCAGGAAGATTCGCGCCGGGTTCTGGGGCCCGGGGCCCAGGTCCACGGGAGCTTCCACTAACTCACCACCGGCGGTCATCCCTATGATCTCGATGCATCGCCGCAACGCCTCTACCCCGCCCCAGCGATCAATGCCCCGCTCGAACCGATAGCTCGCCTCCGTGGACAAATTGAGCGCCCGGCGGGTTCGACGAACCAAGGCGGGTGCGAAGTAGGCGCATTCCAGGAAGACGTCGACCGTATCGGTGCCGACCTCGGTGGCAGCGCCACCCATGACCCCGGCTATGCCGATCGGGCCTCCGTCATCGGCGATGATGGTCATGCTGTCATCCAATGCTCGAGAGACACCATCCAGAGTGGTGACGGTCTCACCTGGACGCGCCCGTCGGGCTATGACGCTCGGTCCCCGCAGCTTGGCCAGATCGTACGCGTGCATGGGCTGGTTCAGCTCCAGCATCACGTAGTTGGTGGCATCCACGACGTTACTGATTGCACGAACCCCGACCGCCTCCAGCCGGCGGGCCAGCCAGGGAGGCGAAGCTGCGATCCTGACACCGCGCAGAACGGCACCGAGAAATCGGGGACATCCTTCCGGATCCTCGGTGCCGGCCCCCACACCGGCCACCTTGCCGGTATTGCCGAGCCTTCTGACCGGCGGCACGTCGATCAGCTCGGCGCTGGGTAAGGAGGGCAACCGGAACGGCACCCCGAGTGAGGCACCCAGCTCGCGCGCAATGCCTTTATGGCCCAGCAGGTCGGGACGGTTGGGCCCTATGTCCAGCACCAGCCGGTGGTCTGCAATCGGAAGGGCATCGAGGAGGCGCGTGCCCGGCGCGGCATCGGTATCGAGCTCCCAAATGCCTTCGCCATCCTGACCCAAACCAAGCTCGCGGGCGGAGCACAGCATGCCTTGCGACGTCTCGCCCCTGAGCTTCCGCTCCTCGATTCGAAGACCGCCGGGCAAGGTGGAGCCCACCGGAGCGTAGGGGTACTTCCGTCCCGCCATGACATTGGCGGCGCCGCATACCACATTTCGCCGCTCCGCCGTCCCGCCGTTCACAATGCACACCCGTAAGCGGTCGGCGTTGGGGTGAGGCCGCACCTCTTCTACCTGGCCAACCAGCACGTCCCCCAGCTCCGCATGGAGCGGCTGCACCGAGTCAACCGGCGCACCCAGCATGGTCAGCCGCTCGGTCAGGTCCCGCGGCTCGAGCGGGCGGCGAAGAAAGTCTTCGAGCCAGCGACGGGAGATGTTCATAACGTGACCCGTCCGCCGGGCACGAACTGCTCCAGGAACCGCATGTCCCCATCATACAGCAGTCGGATGTCCGGAATTCCGTATCGGAGCATGGTGATCCGATGCGGGCCCATGCCGAAGGCCCAGCCGGTGTAACGCTCCGCATCCACTCCGGTGTGTTCGTAGACGGCGGGGTGTACCATGCCACATCCCAAAATCTCCATCCAACCGGTGCCTTTGCAGGCGGGACATCCCGTGCCGTGACAGAGCTGGCATTCCACGTCCATCTCCGCCGATGGCTCGGTGAAGGGAAAGAACGATGGCCGGAAGCGCACCTTGGTAGTGGGCGTGAAGAACCGGTGGGCGAAATGCACCAGCGTGGCCTTGAGATCCACAAAGGAGATCCCTTCGTCCACCGCCAGACCCTCGATCTGTGAAAAGGCCGGCGCGTGCGACGGATCGAATGGATCGTTGCGGTACACGAACCCCGGTATGACCACCCGCACCGGTGGCGGAGACTCGAGGAGGGTCCGAATCTGCACCGGCGAGGTATGAGTGCGCAGCAGCAGGCGGCCGCCCTGCTCGCCCGGCAGTGGCGGGGCATCGACATACAGTGTGTCGTGCATGTCCATTGCCGGATGGTCGGGCGGAAAGTTGAGCGCGCCGAAGTTGTACCAGTCGGTTTCCACTTCCGGACCAACCGCGACGGTAAAGCCGAGCCCACGGAAGATCTCGATGATTTCATCCATTACGCGGGTGACCGGATGCTCGGCCCCGATCCAACGACGGCGGGCGGGCATGGTGAGATCGACGCCTGCCTGCTCCCGGCTGCGACGCTCTTGGTCGAGCATCTCACTGCGCCCGGCAAATGCCTCTTCGAACTGGGTCTTGAGACGATTGACCGCGGACCCGTACGCCTTCCGTTCTTCCGGCGGCCGGGAGGGTACCGAACGCAAAGCCGCCGTGAGCTCGCCGTTCTTGCGCCCCAGGATTGCGACGATCTCCGAGGCCAGATCGTCGGGACCCAGGCTGGGAATGGCTCGAAGTCGAGGCAGTAAAGCGTCGAGGTCGGGATAACCGGTAGGATCGGACATGAAGCTCTTCGAGTGGGACATCTGCCCACGCCCGGACCTGCGCCATGGCGCGGCGGGCTACGAACGCCTGTTCTTACGAGCGATCGCTGGTCTTGGCCATCTCCGCTATGCGGGCAAACGCCTCCAGGTCGTGCACCGCGAGATCAGCCAGGACTTTCCGGTTGATGTCTACGCCCGCTCTTCGAAGGCCAGCCATAAAGGTGCTGTAGGTCATGCCTTGGCCGCGAGCTGCCGCGTTGATCCGGGTAATCCAGAGCGCCCGAAATTCGCTCTTCTTTTTACGGCGGTCACGGTAAGCATAGCGCATGGCGCGCTCGGCCGTCTCCTTGGCCGACTTGTACAGCTTACTCCGGCCGCCACGGGCACCCTTGGCGGCCTGCATGATCTTCTTCTTGCGGGCGTGATGGGCGGCGCCACTCTTGACGCGGGGCATTGAGAGATCCTTATGCCTGAAGGAGACGGCTGACGCGCGGGAAATCGGCGGAGCTGACGAGATCACCCTTCTTCAGCCGATTCTTCCGCTTGCGTGTCTTTTTGGTCAGGATGTGCGAGTGGTTCGCGTGCCAGCGCTTGAGCTTCCCGCTGCCGGTGGTCCTGAAGCGCTTCATCGCGGCTCGCTTGGTCTTCTGTTTCGGCATCTGTAAATCCTCGTCTCGCTTGCGCGATACTCGGGCGGAGCCCTATTTGGGCGCGATCACCATCGTCATGTTGCGACCTTCGAGCTTGGCTTCGGACTCGATCTTGCCCACATCCGCCAGGGTGGCCGCCACCCGATCGAGCACCGCCTTCCCCAGCTCCAAGTGAGCCATTTGCCGGCCCCGGAACATCATCGTCACCTTGACTTTGTTGCCGTCGCCCAGAAACTCCCGGGCGTGACGGGTCTTGAAGTCGAAATCGTGATCGTCGATGCCCGGCCGGTACTTTACTTCCTTGAGCTGGATGATGTGCTGCTTTTTCTTGGCCGCTCGCGCTGCTTTGGCCTCCTCGAACTTGTACTTCCCATAATCCATGATCTTGACGACAGGAGGCCGAGCGGTCGGGGCCACCTCCACGAGATCCAATCCGCGTTCCATGGCGGCCGCCAGGGCCTCTTCGATCGGCAGGACCCCGAGTTGCTCTCCGGCGGCGGTAATCACGCGCACGGGGCTGATCCGGATCATGCGGTTGACGCGGATTCGCTTTTCACGATCGTTCGTGGACAGTTCGTGCCTCCCATGCTGAAAAGAAAAAAAGGCACCCGGCAAAGACCGGGCGCCCCACGACCGAAGCACGGTGGCCGGAGACCACCGGAAAGCTTCCAAGCCAGGACCCGGCTGCGCTGCGGCATCGGGCCGGCAGGCTCAGGGTGGGAGAAACAGATTCTCCGCTTAACAGGCCGGGAACCTAGTCACGAGCTGGAGGAGTGTCAACCAGATAGCTGCGGCGCGGGCTCGGGTGCGAGCACGACCTCGCGCAGCTCGACCGTTTTCCCCGTCAGGGTCGGAACGCCCATCGCAACTTTCGGGTCGTGCTCGAAGATGAGTCGCCATTCTCCGGCGACGGCATCCGCCAAGAGTGCGCGTTTGCTCTCCAGGGTCCGAAGCGGCTCGAGGTCATACCCCATGATCCAAGGCAGCGGGAGGTGCGCCGTCGTGGGAAAGAGGTCGCCCACGAATACCGCGGTCTCGCCCCGACTCCGGATGATGACTGCTTGGTGAAACGGCACGTGCCCGGGCGTGAGCCGGACCGCGATTCCGGGCAGCACCTCGCCATCGCCCTGGAGGAGTTGCCACCGATTAGCCGCGGCGACCGGCTCGAAGTTATGAGGCAGGTAACTGGCACGGGTTCGCTCATTGGTCTGGCGAGCGAAGGCCAGCTCACCCTGCTGCACCACATAGGTTGCGTTGGGGTAGGTCGGCCGAATGTGCCGCCGAGGATCGTTCTCCAGGTCCGGGTCCATCGTGGTGTTACCGCCCGCATGATCGAAATGAAGGTGCGTGTTGATGACCCACCTCACATCCCGCGGCAGAAACCCGGCTGAAGCGAGTGCGTCCTCCAGCTGAGTAGCGCCCTCGAGCCCCTGGTTCTCCACTCCGTAAATGTCGAGGAACTTGGCATCCTCCTTGTTGCCCAGAGCCGTATCGATCAACACCAGACCGTCGGGATGCTCCACCAGGACGCAGCGCATGGCCAGGGGGATGCGGTTCCGCTCGTCGGGCTCGATCCGAGTCTTCCACAGGGTCCGGGGTACGACTCCGAACATGGCGCCCCCGTCCAACCGTTGCCGACCGCCTTCCAGCGTGTGGCAGCGGAGTGTGCCCACCGTAAACGTGCGCTGAAGCGTCACTGGATCTCCTGCCAGGAATCGTCCCGCGGCTCCGTGGGCATGGCCTGCCGCCTGCGCCGGCCCCTACGGGTGCGCCTACGCTCGATCAATGCCAGATCTTGGAGGGTTCGGGCCCCCTCGGCTCTGGCCAGTACCAACAGGCGGTTGAGGAGCTCCGCCGTGACCAGCGCATCACCCGCGGCGCGGTGCCGCGCTCCATTATGAAAACCAAAGAAACGGCACAAGCTGTCGAGCCCGCAGGAGCGCACCCCGCGGACGAGTCGGCGGGCCAGCCGCACCGTACAGAGTCGAGTCCCGTCCAGCGTCAGGTGGCGGGAGCGGTGCAGCTCGGCGCTCAGGAAGTTCCAGTCGAAGCGGGCGTTGTGAGCCACGAACACCCGCCCGGCGAGCACCGCGAGCACTCGCTCCGCCAGCTCGGCGAAACGGGGTGCGTGGCGCACCATATCATCGGTGATGTTGGTTAGGGAGCAGATGGTTCGTGGAATCGGGCGGTCGGGATTGACCAGCGACTCGAACACGATTTCCCGCCGGCCACCGTGGACCACGGCGACGGCGATCTCGGTGATCCGGTCACCAAAGCCGGCTCGCATCCCGGTGGTCTCCACATCGACAACGGCAAAAACACAATCGTCCAGCAGCGGAGAGCCCTGTGCCTCAGGCACCAGGGACCAGCGCCCGTCTTCCAGGAGGCGTACTCTGGGATCCGCTCCCAGCAACGCATAGGCTACCCGGTCACAGATGGCGGCAGGCGCGCCGAGCAGTCCCAGAATCTCATGGCAGAGAGTAGAAGGGCTACGAGGTCCGATGCGCAGTTGGGCCAGTACTCGCTCGAGCAGGGTGCTGTCCGGATGCGCGGACGTGCCGATCACTCCGCCCCTCGACGCAGAGGGAGCGACATGCAACGCGGACCACCTCCTCCTCTGGCCAGCTCGCTGCCTTCGACCGTGATGACGGTCCGGTGTTTGGCGTCGCTCCAGTCGTCGAAGGCCAGGAAGTTGGTGGCAGGCACCACCCGGAACCCG
Organism: Gemmatimonadales bacterium; assembly: GCA_025929805.1. Classification (GTDB taxonomy): domain Bacteria; phylum Gemmatimonadota; class Gemmatimonadetes; order Gemmatimonadales; family GWC2-71-9; genus CAVVWJ01. Next base: position 13,254 of record JAICPP010000026.1, read on the forward strand.
GCCGCCACCAACGCGCACAGGGTCTGCTCGTTGCGGCGGTAGCTCACCAGCGTCCCCGGCCGCACCGCCAGGAAATTGCAGGCCGAGCTCCACTGCTCCCGCTCCTGGTTGATTCGCCGCTCTCCGCCGGCGAGGATCGGCTCGAGCGGGAGATCGACTCCTCGTAGTGCCGTGAAGAGGTTCGGCTCCTCCTTGACACCCTGGGTTCCTTTGCGCCGATGAATCACGGGCAGACGCTCGGGGCCCACGAAATAGGGCGGGTATACCACACAGAGCTCCTGGTCGACCTGGCTGAAGATCATGTCCAGGTGAATGGCGGTGGGCGCCTTGGGCATTACTACCACAAGAACATCCGTCACCCGCCCACGCTCGAATACGGTGTCGCAGAGCAGATCCAGGGCGGCAGGAGACGTGCGCTCGCTGAATCCGACGACCAGCAGGTCGGATCGGAGATAGTGGACGTCCCCCCCTTCCAGCGTGTAGTTGCTGCGCCGCTCTTCGGAGCCGTCGTACAGCAGACCGGCATTGGCAAGCTCCGGGTGAAACCGGAAGAGAGCCTTGATCAGCAGCTCCTCGGTCCAGCGAACCCCGTATCGCATGGAGCCGACCACCACATGCTCTCCGATGACCATTCCGATGTCACGGGGGAAGAAGAGGTTCGGGAGCGGTGGGAAGGCGAACCCCACTTCGTTCAACGCTCGTGAGATCGGACCGCTCTCCTCCTCGGTACCCTCGATGACCATCTGGACAATCTCTTCGGCGGGAAGCGCGCTGAGCCGTTGACCCAACTCATCCGAAGGGACCACGTCCATGGTCTTGGTGATCAGGTAGTCACGCCCCTCGGGCTGTTGCAGGATTTCGGTCAGAAGATCCCGCACGTGAAAGACCCGAGCGAATCGCCGCAGCACCGACACGAACTGGCGATGCTCCCGCTGCGCGATCTCGAGATCGATGATGTCGTCGTAGAGGTAGTCTTCCCGATTGCCGGGCGTGACGGCTTCCAGTTCGCGGCCCGGGGTGTGAACCAGCACGGCTTGTAGGGGGCCGATCTCAGAGGTGACGTGAACGGACATACTACAAGCTATTCAGGGTCATCGAGTAAGGGGTAGGGAGGTCTCTCACGGGCGTGCCTCTCGAAGTTTCAAGTGGAGCGGAGTCAGCGCATCCGCCGGGTTCTGCGAGGGCATTCTTTTGTGACGGAGTAGAACCCGACGGACGCGCTCGGGACAGGAAACTCCGGCGCGTACTGCGAAGATCCAACAGTCAATCCGGGGGATTCCAAGATGCACCGGTGCCACGCAGGACCTTGCCTGGTAGCGCACCGGTCGCCTTCCCCTCGGCGATCACCGGCACTCCGTTCACCAACACCCACTGCATGCCTTCACTGAGCTGGTTCGGCCGAGCGAAGGTGGCCCGGTCCGTCACGCTCTCCGGATCGAACACGACGATGTCGGCCCACATCCCTGCCTTCAGAACTCCCCGATCGCCCAGCCGCATGCGCTGAGCCGGCAGCGACGTGAACTTCCGAATCGCATCTTCGAGAGTGAGGCGCCGCTCCTCTCGCACGTACTTGCGCAGAATCCGGGGAAACGTCCCGTATGCCCGCGGATGGGGATGGTCTTTGCCCAGGATACCATCGGGGGACGTGCCTTGAGAATCGTTGTTGACGGAGACCCAGGGCTGCTCCAGCGCCAGCGCAACGTCGGGCTCATCCATCCCAAAAACGGCGACGTAGGTGAAGGCTCGATCCTCGATCAAGAGGTCGAGCAACGTCTCGATCGGATCGGCCTTTTTGGCGCGGGCCACCTGGGCCAGTGTCTGGCCCTGAAATGGCCGGAGCGATGGGTTCTGGACCGCTCCGATCAGTATGGCCTCCGGACCGGAAATCGCCTGCCAGCCGTTGTTCTCCCAGGAGCCGACCGTCTCCATGTCGCGGCGAATCCGCCGTCTTGCGGCAGGATCCCTGAGCCGCTCCAGCAGCCGGGCCACGCCCCCATTATGAGCCCAGGGAGGCACCATCGCCGACAACGAATTGAACCAGGCCGGGTAGGCATAGGTGTCCGCGGTGATGTCCACACCGGCATTCCGGGCGGAGTCGATCTTGGCAATAACCTCACGCATGCGGCCCCAGTTACGCTTGCCCGCTACCTTCAGATGCCATACCTCCACCGGAATGCCGGCCGCGCGACCGATCCGGATTGCCTCGTCCAGCGCCGGCATAATCTCATCTGATTCGGAGCGCAGGTGGGTGGCGTACACCCCGCCATAGCGGGCGGCCTCGCTCGCCAGGGCAATCAGTTCGTCGGTCTTGGCGTAAGGGGCAGGAGGATACTGCAGCGAGGTCGAAAGACCCACCGCTCCATCGCGCATGGCCTCGGCCACCAGCTGCCGCATCCGCTTCAGCTCGTCGGTCGTGGGCGCGCGGTCGTCCTCACCGATGTCCATCCGTCTGACCTGCGTCGCTCCTACGTAGTCTCCGACGTTTATCCCAATGCCTTGGCGCTCCAGACGAGCGAAGTACTGGCCCAGCGTCCGCCAATCCGGTGAGATGTCGAGCCGCTCATACCCGACCCTGTCCTCGGCAATGATCTGGTCGTTGAGCGGCGCCACACTGCCGCCCTCGCCGGTGAACTCGGTTGTGATCCCCTGGAAGATCTTGGAGGGAAGCTGGGGGTTGACGAGAATGCTGAGCTCCGATTGACCCAGCATATCGATGAAGCCTGGGGCCACAACCTGCTGGCCGGCATTAATCGTCTTATCGGCCTGCGCGTTCACCAGCGAGCCGATCGCCGCAATCCTGCCCTCGCGAATGGCAATGTCGCCCGAATACCAGGGAGAGCCGGTGCCGTCGATGATCCGGCCATTGCGAATGATCAGATCGTACTGCTGTTCCTTACCTGACTCCGGGGGGGCACAGCCAACCAATGTCAGAAGCGCGAGTATACGACGCATCAATCGCCCGATGGAGGGAGCGCGTACCTTATCTGCTTGCCAACGCGTAGCTCAGCGTCTCCAGCTCGAGCGCGAGGTTCACCGTCTTCACTACCACGTCGTCTGGAACCGAAAGCTGCACGGGAGCGAAGTTCAGGATGGCCTTGATCCGAAGCGCGACGAGTCGATCGGTGACTGCCTGGGCCACCTCTGCCGGGACTACCAACACCGCCATATCCAGTGGGCGGTGCGCCAGCTCTTTCTCGAGTGAGGCAATGTCGAGAACGGTCAGCCCGTTCCATTGGCGGCCGATCTTCGCCGGATCGCTGTCGAAGATGGCAACGATATCGAATCCCCGTTGCTTGAATCCGCGGTACTGCACCAGCGCACTCCCGATCTTCCCCGCCCCGATCATCCCGACACGGTAACGCCGCTTGAGGCCCAGGATCTCGCGTAGGCGATCGGCCAATTCCGGCACCGGGTAACCCAGCCCGCGCTTGCCGAAGGAACCAAAGAATGAAAGGTCCTTGCGGACCTGAGCCGACGTGGTCCCGCCGCGGGAGGCCAGCGCACCCGAGCTGACAGTACCGACCCCTTGGCCCTCGAACTCCTCCAAAAACCGGAGGTACAGCGAGAGGCGGCGAACGGTGGACTCGGCGACTTTACGCATGCTGCCATTTATGTGAAATGTTTCACAAAGTTACTGGGGTCCACCCTCCGTGAACAAGGGCACGCCATAACCGGACGAACTCCGCAGGGCTGAGGACCTCGGGCCGCACCACTTCGGGAAGCCCGGCGTAATGCAGGGCGGCGGCGGCCTGGTCCGGAAGCCAACCAGTGAGCTCTCGGATGGCGCGCTGCAGCTGCTTCCGCCGGAAGCCGAACAGGCCCACCACCACGGCACGGAAGCTCTCCCGCTCCGCTGCAGCCACCATTGGATCGCTGCGGGGTGTCAACCGCAAAACGGCTGAGTCCACTTTGGGTCTGGGCTGGAACGCACCGGCAGGCACAGTAAATACGCGCTCCGCACAGCAGACCACCTGGAGGCCGACACTCAGAGCACCGTAGGCTGAGGTTCCGGGCACCGCTGTAACCCGCTCGGCCACTTCTTTCTGAACCAGGAATACAATGCGGCGGGGCTCAGGTGGGGTGAGCGCCTTGTCCAGCAAGGGTGAGGTGATGTTGTAAGGAATGTTGCCCGCAAGCAGGAACGGGGGCGTCAGGAGGCCGTGCCAATCAATCCGAAGAGCGTCACCCTCGACTATCTCGGCTGTGGGAAAGCGGGCGCGGAGCGGTGCGATGAGGTCGCGATCCTTCTCGATGGCGACCACCCGACCGGCGCGCTTCACCAGCTCCGCCGTCAGGCCACCCGGGCCCGGCCCTATCTCCAAGATGGTGCTGTCTGCTTCAGCTTCCAGTGCATCGGCGATGCGGGCCAGAATTCTGGGATCGGTGAGAAAGTGCTGCCCCAGACGGCGCTTGACCCGCGGCACCTAGATCCGCATCACCAGCAGGGTTCGATCATCTGTCGGCTTGACTCCGAACGCCTCGGTGTCATCGAGCACCGCTCGGACGATCGACTCGGTAGTCCCGGTCCGATGGGAGAGGATGCGATCCAGCAAACGCTGCTCTCCATATGGCTCTCCCGCTTCATTCAAGGCATCGACCAGACCGTCAGTCCAGAGCACCAGCAGATCAGAGCCCCGATCCCACGGCACCTGGCGGCGCTGGATTGTGCCTATGGCTGCGAGGCCGAGGGGGGGTGCCGTGGCCTCGAGCCGCTCAGGCAGGCCGGTAGGGGTGATCCGGAACGCGTGGGGATGGCCGGCGCTGGCGTATGAGAGCCGCGCGGTGTGGGGATCCAACACACCGTAGAAGACGCTCAGGTGCATTTCCGTCTTGGCTAGCTCGGTGGACAAGCTGTCGAGCAAGGCGGTGAGGGTTTCATCCGGTGTGGCCTCCGCCGCCGCGTGAATCCCAGCCGCAGCCATGACCAGCGCCATGATCAGAGCGGCGGAAAATCCGTGAGACGAGACGTCACCCAGCATCACGCCCACGCGCCCGCGGCCCAAGCGGGTAAAGGTGTAGAAGTCGCCGCCCACGGAATCCGCCGGGAGGCATTGCGCCGCCACTTCAGCGTCGCCCTGAAGAACCGAGGGCGAAGGAAGCAGCTTGAGCTGGAGGTCGTGCGCCAGTTCGAGCTCGCGCTGCAACCGTTGTTGTTGCAGGTCACGATCCACGAGCCTGGCGTTTTCGACGGCCGCCCCGATCTGATTGGCCACCGCACTCACCAGCTTACGATCATCGAGGGTGAAGCGATCACCGCCGATCCGATCGGTGAGGTTGATCACTCCAACACAACGGAGTCCGGTGCCGGGTGCCCCATAACAAATCGGTACGCTGATGAAGGAGTCCCCTCGGTATCCCCGGGTGTCGCCGCACTCTGGAGCCACGGAGTCGGGGTTGGTCGGGTCATAGGTGATGATGCGTTGCTCCCGGAAGACCCGGGCGGCGACCGAGCAATCGTCGTCCACCTCGACGGCGACCAGACCGTCGGCGGCGAAGCCACGGGCGGCGACCGTACGCAGAGTTTGGCTCGCCTCTTCGTAAACCATGATCGAGGCTCGACGGGCACCCACGACGGCGCTCACCTCCCGCACAATGATCTCAGCGGCCTCTTCCAACCGCACGGTTCGGCCGAGGATCTCGCTAATCGCATAGAGCAGATCGATCTCCTCGTAACGACCCGCCAGCTCCTCGGCCACATGCGCCCGCTGCCGCTCCGATTCCAGCAGCGCACCGACCACGGGAGCTGCACGCTGAGCCGTCCGCTTGAGGTCCTCCGGCTCCCCGTCCGCCACCTCAAGCCAGACGCCCGGGGCACCCGGTACCGGCTGGAGCCACGCTTTTCCACCGGCGGTGTCCGCGAATCCCGCACCGGCGGGGAGCGGGAGCGACCAGCCCGGATCGAGCCCGCCAGCGAGTCTGAGAGTCCGAGAATCGGCACGCCAGAGACGTACCTGCCCGTTGACCAGTGCGCCGAGAGCGTGCAGCACGTGATCGAGACGGCCTACGAGCGACGCAGTATCATGCAGATGGAGTTTCCTTGCTCATTGAACTGAACGGCATCGACCAGCTTGCGAATGAGGAAGAGTCCTCGCCCCTGAGCCTCGTCCAGTTGTTCGGGCCGGAGCGGCTCGGGAATGGCGGACGGATCAAATCCTGGGCCTTCGTCGGTGACTTGCACTCTGATCGATTCGGGAACCAGTTCGGCCCGGACCTCGACCCACTTGGTTCGATCTTCCCGGTTTCCCCTCACTATCGCGTTGCTGAGTGCTTCGGAGAGCACCACACGGAGACGGAACCTGATGGTCTCCGTGGCCACGTGGCCCGCGAGACAGTGCCGGGTTACCAGCTCAACGGCCTCTTCTATGCAGCTCACGTCGCTGGGAAGCCGGAGGGTGACCAGAGTTGCTGTTCCTTCAGGGTCCGGCGCCGCGGACCGGCGGACACAAAGACGGAGCGGCGAGGTCATTCCGGAGAGCTAAAAGCTGGCGAGGGCCTGCTCGGGTGTTTCGGTGATGGCGAAAAGCGTATCGAGCTTGGTCAACTCGAACAGGGAACGAAGATCGTCGTTCAGGCCGGAGAGCCGGAGCTCGCCACCTGCTTCCCGTATTCGTTTGGAGATGGATACCAGGGCGCCAAGACCGGAGGAATCGATGTAACCGGTGCGGGAGAAATCGACCAGCAGCCGCCGCTCTCCCCGATCCAGCGCGGCCTGGACCAGGTCCTTGAGCTCCTGCCGGTTTCCGATGATCAGCTGTCCGTCCACCTGCACCACGGTGACACCACCTGCTCCCTTGCTCTCACTGAACCCCATCAGCCGTCTCCTTCAACTCGTGGTTCCATCCGATTGCAAGGCCACCATTGCCGTGACCTCGACAATATCGTCGGGGGTAGCACCCCGCGACAGGTCGGCCATGGGTCGGGCAAGCCCTTGAAGGATGGGCCCGATTGCGACAGCTCCCCCCAGGCGCTGGACCAGTTTGTACCCGATGTTCCCGGCATCGAGATCGGGAAACACCAGTACGTTTGCGCGTCCTGCCACCGGGGAGCCCGGCGCCTTGCGCTCCCCGATTTCCAGGCTGAGCGCCGCATCGGCCTGCAGCTCCCCGTCGGAAGGGATATTCGGCGCCAGCTGCTGGAAGTGAGCCGCAGCCTCCTGGACTCGCGCGACCTGAGGCCCCCGGGCGCTGCCCTTGCTGCTATATGAGAGAAACGCGACCCGAGGCGAGTCTCCGACCAGGCGCGATCGGTCCCTAGAGGCTGCCAGAGCGATCTCCGCTAGCTGACCCGGTGTGGGCTCCGGCACTACAGCACAGTCAGTAAAGGTCAGGACCGTATCATCGCCGGGAAGCACCATGTAAAAAGAAGAGCTGACCAGGCTCACTCCTGGCGCCGTCCCAATGGCCCAGAGCGCCGCACGCACCACCTCTCCGGTGGAATAGACCGCACCGGCGACACACCCGTCGGCCTCACCCAGGGCAACCAGGGCCGCGCCGAAGTTGACCGGATCCGCAGCTACGTCCAGCGCGTGCACTCCGTCGCGAATGCGTTCGGGCCGGCGCTCCCGCAGATATTGCGCGATCCGCCCGAGCCGTGGGTCCTTGGCAGGATCCAGACCCGCACCACCCAACACGATGGGTTCTATCACGCGCTTCGCGCGGAGCCGCTCGATTGCGGCGCCGACCCTGGAGTCTTCGCCCTCACACAGCACCACCCGGGCACCGCGACGAGCGGCTCGCTCCAAGAGCTCTCCCCGGAAGCTCACGAGTGGAACCGCCGAGCCAGGGCATCGGCCACCGCAGGGTGAACCAGGGGCCGCACGTCCCCGCCGAACTTGGCGACTTCCCGGACCAGACTGGAGCTGAGATACGTCAGATCCACGGCGGGCACGAGAAACACCGTTTCCAGCGAGGGATGCAGCTGGCGATTCATCAGCGCCATCTGGAACTCGTATTCGAAGTCACTCACCGCTCGCAAGCCTCGCACGATGATCGTGGCACCTACCCGCTTGGCGAACTCCGCCAGTAGTCCATCGAAGGATTGCAGGGATACCCGCTTCTCGTCACCGATGGCTGCTCGCAGCATGTCCAACCGCTCCTGCACCGAGAAGAGCGGCTGCTTCACCACGTTCACGGCCACTGCCACGATCAGCCGGTCGGCCAGACCGAGGCTTCGGCGGACCAGGTCCTCGTGACCTCGGGTCGGGGGATCGAACGATCCGGGGTACACCGCAATGCGGGTCATGGCGCGTGGCAGAAGGTGATCGCTGTGTCGCCGTAGTGACGAGTGTCGTCGCCCGGGAGCTCGAGATTCGAACTGTGCTCGACGGAAAGAATGCGGCCGAACGGATGCCGGCGGAAGAGCGCCACCAGCCGGGCAGCATAATCCACGGTGTACGGCGGATCGGCCACTACGACATCGAAGGCAGCCGGCGGCAGCTTCTCGGCATACCGCAGGGCGTCGGCTCGATGCACGGTGACCAGATCCTCGGCTTCCAGTGCGCTGATGTTCTGATCGAGCGCCTTGAGCGACGCCGGATTCAACTCCACGAAGGTGGCACAGGCCGCCCCACGGGACAACGCCTCCAGGCCGAGCGCGCCGCTCCCCGCGAACAGATCCAGCACCCGGGCCCCCACGAGGGCTTCTCCCAGGATACTCATCCAGGCCTCGCGCACCCGGTCGGCTGTCGGCCGGACTCGATCATCCTTCGGGACGACTAACCGCCGCCCACCGAACTGACCTCCCACTATCCTCATTCAAGAAGAGTTCACCACCGGGGCACAGAGAACACACCCTCTGTGCCTCGGTGGTGAATACATCA
>JAICPP010000234.1 GCA_025929805.1 Gemmatimonadales bacterium
CATGGAGTAGGTGTCCATGATCCAGGCCATGATCCGCTCGTTGGTGTTCATATCCGGGGCGGGGACATCGGATTCAGGGCCCAGCATCTCTATAATGGCCGCGGTGTACCGCCGGGTCACCCGCTCCAGCTCGACGTTGGACATGGTGCTCGGGTCGCACACGACGCCGCCTTTGGACCCGCCGAAGGGAATGTTCACCACGGCGCATTTCCAGGTCATCCAGGCCGCCAGCGCCTTTACCTCATCGAGTGTGACATTCAGATCGAAGCGTATGCCCCCCTTGGCGGGGCCACGTGAGGTGTTGTAGAGGACGCGGTAGCCGGTGTACACGTCTACCTCGCCACTGTCCCGCAGGATGGGAACCGACACGATGACCTGTTTCTCCGGGCTACGCAGGACCTTGTAGAGACCGGGATCGAGACTCAGCCGCTGTGCCGCGTAATCAAAACGGGACATCATCGCCTCGAACGGATTTTCCTCGGCGAGGAACTTGTCTTTATCGGGTCGAATGAGATCCTGATTGGAACGGCTGATAGTGGTCATAGAATTTTCCGGTACGCTCCGCGGGTTCACAAACGTTCAATTGGCGTGACAACGGCGTCCAACGCAGCGGCGATCGAATCGCCACCCTCCTCCCACTCGAGGTCCAGCATGGCCACGAGTGGCTCCGGGACCGAGCTGGGCCACCGGCTGCGCAGCTTGACGGCGTCCTTCTGGGTTATCACCACATGATCGGCCCGCCGGGCAGCATGCGCCAGCCAAGCGACGTCCTCGTCACGGTAGTCGTGGTGGTCCTTCCAGGTAGCAACCTGGACCGCCGCTCCTGTCGCCTTCGTTTGAGCAACAAACGCATCGGGATCGGCGATGCCGGACGCCGCCACCACCCTCTTCCCCGCAAGGGTGGATGCAGGAAGCCGGTTTCCGCTTACCATGCCTTCCACATATCGTAACCCGAGATAGGCGATCGCAACCGGACCTTGGATTCTCTCCTGGAGATCGGCGGCAAGCTTCAGCGCGGCCTCGAGCGTGGCCCGTTTGCGGGTCACCACAGCCGCGTCGGCTCGCTCCAGAGCGCCCCAGCCTTCCCTCCACGGCCCGGCCGGCAGCGACCAGCGGACCGCGCGAGTGGTCTCAGCACTGACCACCGCCACGTTGAGATCCCGGTGCACATCCAACCGCTGATACGCGTCGTCCAGCACCAGTACCTGGGCTCCCCGGGCGAGAGCTCGCTCGGCCCCTGCAACGCGATCCGGGTCGGCCACGACGTGAGCTCTGGGCACGGCGTGTTGGTGAACCAAGACTTCATCCCCTCCGTACCCTCGCAGCAGGATCCCGGGAACCAGTCCTCGCGCTACATAGTAGCCGGCAACCCAAATCGCGATCGGTGTCTTGCCTGACCCGCCCACCGTCAGATTGCCGATTGCCACCGACGGCAGCGGCAGCTCGCGCACCGCCAGCCAGCCGCGCCGGTACGCCGACTCCCGCACCGTCATAGCGCCTCGCCAGAGCGCAGAGGCCGGAAGCAGGGCCAAGCGCGCCAGGCGGGCGTCCACCCTTCGGCTGGTCCACAGCCAGCGGACTATCCGATGGGTATCGCCTCGTCGCGCCACGCGCCACTCCTGGAAACCTGGTGGAGAGCCGCCCCGGCCCGTTCCAGGCCTTCGGCAAACCCAACCTCACCGGGAGCCACTTCGAACGGGTGTCCATAGGTGATCCACACGCGGGCGAATGGCTTCGGGATCATGAAACGATCCCAAGAATGTAATCGCCAGGCCCGATCCGATTCAGCGTGGAGCGGCACGATGGGAGCGCCACCGCGCTGGGCCGCAACCACAACCCCTGGCTTCATCTCGCGGCGGGGCCCCCGGGGTCCATCGGGGGTGAACGCCACTGCCCCACCGGCCTGAAGCTCCCGCACTGCTCCCAGCAACGCGCGCGCCCCACCCCGGGTACTCGAACCGGGAAGCGAGCGGTATCCCAGCGACGACGCGAAATCCGAGAGGTATTTCCCCTCCCGGGCTTCGCTCACCACGATGGCGATGTTCTGCCGGCGGTGCTGCCAGAGCAACGGGAGCAGCGCCTCATGCCAGAGGAGGAACACATGCGGCTGCCGGGCGTCGTAGATGCGGCGCCAGCGTTCCTGGTGTACCAGCTGGATTCGCCACGATGATGCCAGCAGGCGCAGCACCGGGCCGGCGATGGTTCGGGCCGAGTCGGGCGACAGCCTCAGTCGCACGGATCCAGCAACCCGGCAGCCATCTCCACCACCCGCCTGGAGGCGCCGGGTTGGCCCAAGCGCTCACGGACTAGCTCCAAACCCTGGCGCTGGGCAATGGTGCGTCGATCCGCCGGATCGAGCAACGGCCGGAGCCGGACCACCAACTCGGACGGTGTCGCGTGACTCTGAAGCATCTCCGGAACGATCTCTCGATCCGCCACCAGATTTACCAGACTGACCCAGCGGACGGTTCGCAGTCTTTGAAAGACCGCCCAGCTGACTTGATGAACCCGGTAGGCCACCACCATTGGCGTGCCGGCCAACGCGGCTTCGAGCGTCGTGGTGCCCGATTTGACCAACGCCGCGTCGGCGGCCGCAAGAAGGACTGCAGTGTTTTCCCGGAGCACTTCGATTTGACCCGGGTTCGGATAGAGCCCATCGGCGGTACCGGCAACCAGAACCCGGTCACAGGTTCCTTCCTGAAGTAGCTGGTTGGCGGTGTCCCTGAAGGGCTTCCAGAGCCGGCGAATCTCCTGACTCCGGCTTCCCGGAAAGAGGCCAAGCACGCGATGCTGTGCCGCTAGACCCAGGCGGGCTCGTGCCTGATCGCGGGGAGGGCTCGGCGTGCGATCAATCAGTGGGTGTCCCACGTATTCACTATGCACCCCCAGCCGCTCAAAAAACTCCTGCTCAAATGGCAGCACCACGGCCAGCCGATCCACGGCCGCTGCCAGCCTGCGGGCCCGTTCAGGGCGCCAGGCCCAGAGCTGGGGGGCGATATAGTGCAACACCTTGGTCCCGGCTCGATGGGCGGCTTCGGCGACCCGGAGATGAAACCCGGGATAGTCGACCAGGATCGCGAGATCGTACCTGCCTCGCCGGAAGTCTTGCTGCAGCGACCGAAGCAGCCGGTAGTGGGCGCGGACCTTGGTGACGACCTCGACTACTCCGAAGGCTGCAAGACCTTCGATGGAATGGCGGATGGTAGCGCCCGCCTCCTCGAGATGGCGACCACCCAACGCCTCGATGCTCGCATCGGAATATTGCTGGTACAACGCGCGCACCACACCGGCCGCGTGGAGGTCTCCCGAAGGCTCGCCGGCGGAGATGAAGATGCGAGGCGCACCCCGCTGAATCATGAAGGCGTGGAGGCGGCGAGCGGCTGGGTTCGGATGGCGTCGGCGACCCGAAGAGCGAGAGCGAGAGCCGCCCGGCCTTCTTCGCCACGGATCACCACTTCCCGCTGTCCCCGAACCGCGTGGACGAAGCTTTGCAGCTCGAGCGCAAGCGCATCGGCTTCAGGCGCCTCCAAGACGATCCGCTCCACCACGTCGGCCAGTTCTCGTCCCGTTCCCGGCTGCCATCCAGCCCGTACTCTCATGAACTCGCCGCCTCCGCTGGCGAGATCGAGCGAGAAGTATCCGTTCGGCTGAAAGAGCCGCAGCCGCCGAATCCGCTCACGGGCTACCCTGGAGGCGGTCGCCTGCGCGACGGCGCCATTGTCGAATTCAACCCGCGCGTTCGCCAGGTCCAGGTGCGGCGACAGGACGGAAATTCCCGAGGCTCGGACCTCAGTCGCAGTGCTGCCGCCCGTCAGGTGCAATACCAGATCGAGATCGTGAATCATGAGATCCAGCACCACGGCCACGTCGGTGCCCCTCGGCTGGAAGGGGGCTAGTCGCTGGCTCTCCAGGTACCGCGGCCCGTCGAGATATGGCTCTGCCGCGCGTAGCGCCCGATTGTAGCGCTCGATGTGTCCTACCTGCAGCTGGGCCCGCCGGCGCTGGGCCGCCATAATCAGAAGATCGGCCTCTGCCAGGGTTGCAGCGAGAGGCTTTTCCATCAGGACCGGAACACTCATCTCCAGCGCCCGGAGCCCCACCTCGGCATGGGCCGGTGTAGGCACCGCAACCGTGACCGCCTCCACCCTCGCCAGCAGGTCATCGACCTCGGTGAATGCCGCTGTCCCCAGCTCTGCAGCGATCTTTTGGGACCTGCGGGCATCCAGGTCGCATACCCCGACGAGGTGTACCTCTTCCATTCTGGCGAGATGCCGGGCGTGGTGCTGTCCCAGGGCTCCGACTCCG
>JAICPP010000248.1 GCA_025929805.1 Gemmatimonadales bacterium
CTCAGGGCAGCTGACGCGATAAGGGCGAGTGCAAAACCCCAAGTCTTTACGCGAGACATGTGGGTCCCTTTCAGATTTATGGTGATGTCCGGAGGGAAGGGCACCGGCCAATCTGGGGACCCACGGTTGGTGTTTTTAGGGCCCATTTGCGACAAATAGGGGCCGATTTGCGACATTTGCTCCTCGCTGCAGTTCCTCCCGAGCGCTTGTTACGGCTTCGCTCGCTCGATCCGGATCGGTTTCACTGGGCGTCCGGGGCCGGGTGGCCGGAGGTGGTAGATGCAATCCGGGCTAAGCCCATAGAAATGGCGGTCGTCGACCCTCTCCTAGGCGGCCGGGCTCGAGCCCACGGTATCGAACGGATTCGCCTCCTCTTCCCCTCCCTCCCTCTCTTGGTCTACACCGAGCTTGCCCCGGCCACCGCCTCCGTGCTGCTGCAACTGGGGCGCTCCGGCATACGGCGCGTGGTGTTCCACCGATTCGAGGATGCCCCCGGTTCCCTCTGCACCGCGATACAGGCGGAGCTGGAGCAGAGCACATCGCAGCAAGTCATGCAGGCGTTGGGTGGGGCACTCCAGGAGCTGCCGCGGGAGTTGCTCCGAGCACTGGAGGCAATGCTGCACGCGGGAGACGAGGCTCCCACGGTAACCGCTCTGGCGGAAAGGGCTCAGCTCACCCGCCGGACTTGCGAGCGTTGGTTTACCAAGGTGGGCTTGCCGTCCCCTCGGGTAGTGATGGTACTAATCAGGCTGCTCTACGCGCACCGGCTCCTGCTCGACCCCGGCTACACGGTCGAAGACGTGGCACTGAAGCTAGGTTACAGTAAGACCAAAACCCTCCAGATGCATTTGCGCACCGTGTTCGGAGTGACCGCCGGAGAGCTGCGGGTTTCACTATCCACAGAAGAGGCCTTGATGATCGTGACTGACCGCTACCTCAAGCCGGTGACCCAGGCCGCTTCGTGACCGCTCGCATCCTCGTAGTTGACGATGAGCCCGCTCTGCGGCGAACATTGGAACGCGCACTGAAGGGCAACGCATACGAAGTAGTTTGCGTTGCCGATCCCCACTCCGCCTACCAGATCCTGGGCGAGTCGAGCTTCGATTTGGTGCTTCTCGACCTTCGCCTTCCTCATATGGCAGGGGACACCTTGTTCCTGGCGATCGTGCGGCGCTGGCCCCGGCTGCTGGGGAGAGTCATCTTGATGAGTGGTGATGCCTCCCCTCCGGACCCTGACTGGCCGATGGAGCTGGCAACGTGCCCCGTGCTCCACAAGCCGTTCAGTCTCGACACACTAGTGAAAACCATCCAGGGCGCGCTCGCCGGCGCCGATCCCAACTACCTCGAGGGAAATGGGAACCTATGAACCCGGTACCCTCTTCCGCCCCGTCCGACCCTCTCACCACGCTGCGGGAGTACCGCGCCCTCGCTCCCTGGGGCCTTCGCGACCTTGCCGCGCTTGCCGGCGGGATTCTCGACGCCTCCGGCGTGGTACCCGTGAACGCCGCCGCTCGTGCCCGCCCCAGCGAGCGGACAATTCGTTTCTATGTGGCCCGAGGGTTGGTGAGTCCACCAGATGGTCGGGGAACCGCCGCGGTGTATTCGTACCGGCACCTCCTCCAGGTCCTCGCCATCAAACTCCGGCAGATGGAAGGCGCAACGCTGGAATCGATGCAGAAGGAGTTTGCCGCATTAACGGGCGACTTGATCGAGCGGCGCACAGCCAGTGCACTGGGGCCGGGCCTTCCGCCCCCCGAGCAGCTGCCCTTGCTGCGGACGCCCGGCACGGGCCGGGGCCGGGTGGGGCGGGCTGTCATGGCCTGGTTGGCGCCGGTCGAGGGCCTGAGCACCGGTAGCTCCACCTGCCGACGGATTCAGGTTGCACCGGGGGTGGAGGTGCTCATGGACGAGCAGCATCCGGCTCTGCGCCTCAATGCGGATCCCGCGGTCATCGCCGAAGCGTTTCGCCAGAGCCTCGCCGCGCTGGTCGGAATCGAAAGCTCGCCCCCGGCCCCCGTAGAGCTCCAGGAGGCGGCGACACCAGCCTGGAGCCCGATACAGTCTGCATCCGAACTGTTCGATAATTCACCCGTGAGCTCGGAGCCACCCGGCTAATTCTCCCCATCGAAGGAATGAACATGAGCACGGTCGTTCTGCTGATCGTCCTTGCGGTAATCGTCCTATGGGTGATCGGCGTCTACAATGGGCTGGTGTCACTCAAGAACCAGGTCCTCAACGCCTGGAAGCAGATCGACGTGCAGCTCAAGCGCCGGCACGATCTCATCCCCAACCTGGTGAACACCGTCAAGGGCGCTATGGAGTTCGAGCGATCGACTCTAGAGGCCGTAATATCGGCGCGGAACCGGGCCGTCAGTGCCACGGGCGTACGGCAAACCGCCGAAGCCGAAGGTCAGCTGACGCAAGCACTCGGCCGACTGTTCGCGCTGACGGAGGCGTACCCCGATCTCAAGGCCACCGGCAACGTGGCCGCCCTGCAGGAAGAGCTCACCAGTACCGA
Source organism: Gemmatimonadales bacterium (assembly GCA_025929805.1). Lineage (GTDB taxonomy): Bacteria > Gemmatimonadota > Gemmatimonadetes > Gemmatimonadales > GWC2-71-9 > CAVVWJ01. The sequence continues at coordinate 2,519 of JAICPP010000248.1, forward strand.
AAACAAGATCGGCTTTGCCCGCCAGCTGTACAACGACGTCGCCACCCAGTACAACACCAGACAGATGCAGTTTCCGGCCAACCTGGTCGCCGGTCTGGCCAAGGCCACCCCAGCCGAGCTGTGGGAGATCGAGGATGCCGGCGAGCGTGCGTTGCCGGTCGTCGATCTCTCGCTGAACAAACCGGGTTCGTGAGCGACGAAGCCAACCTCTTTGCTCAACAAGAGGCGAACCGGCGCAGGTCGATCTGGCTGGTCGTCGGTTTTTTGCTGTTCTTCGCCTGGGTAGGCTTTGGTGGGGACCTCGCATTCTACCTCATGACCATGGATGACGGACCGGGCGCCTACCGGCACGTCGTTCCCTTCATTGGCATCGTCAGCACGCTAGCCGCGGCCTGGATCTGCTGGTATTCCTGGCGCCGGGGCCCCCAGCGGGTCCTCTGGGCCACCGGTGCATGGGAATTGATCGAGCCGGTCACGCAGGAGCAGAAACAGTTGGTCAACGTCATCGAGGAGATGTCGATCGCGTCGGGCCTGTCCCGCCCGGGGATCTACATCGTTCCCGACAACGATCCCAACGCCTTTGCCACCGGGCGGGACGCGGCCAGTGCCAGCATCGCGGTCACCGAAGGTCTGCTGCGCACCCTGTCTCGCGATGAGCTCCAGGCGGTGGTCGCCCACGAGATGGCCCACATTCGAAATCTGGATGTCCGGCTGATGACGCTGCTGGCCGGCATGGTGGGCGCCATTGCGCTGTTGTCGGATGGCTTGGGACGAATGCTGGGACGTGGCGGCAAGATGGTACGGTTGGGCGGCGGGTCGCGGGGTGGCCGGCGGGGCGGGGGCAAAGGCGCCATGCCGCTTGCGGTGGTGATCCTAGTCCTGTGGCTGCTCACGCTGGTGATTGCCCCAGTCGTCTCCCGCATGCTGGCGCTCGCTGTGAGCCGGAAGCGGGAGTACCTGGCGGATGCCACCGGGGCCCAGTTCACCCGAAACCCGATGGCGCTGGCGTCGGCGCTGGAGAAACTGGATCTCGCGACCGGTGCAACCCAGTCTATCGGCCGGGGCGCCGCGCACCTCTGCATCGTGGATCCCGCTCCCGGCATGCTGGGTGACCGGGAGGGATTCCTGGCGGACTTCATGGCATCCCACCCACCGATCAAGCAGCGCATCATTCGTCTCCGTGGGATGGCGTACCAGCAAGCCAAGCTGGATGGGGCGACGCTGGCGGCGAGTTGACCTCACGGCAGGAACGCCGTCACCTCCTGGATAAAGGTTCTTGGATCGAACGGGAGCTGTACGACCTGGTCGGCTCCGGCTCCGAGCGCCGCCGTACCGTCACCGCCCACCAATGCCACTACCCGATACTGTCGGTCGGCTGCCGGAGTAAAGCCGGCCAGTGGGTGCGCACCCGGGGTGCTGATTCCACCGGCGATCACCACAAGAGCGATCCCGATGCCGTCGGCCGCCGAGTCCAGCTCGGCCACGGTCCCGACCCGGCGAGCCTGGAACCCCGC
>JAICPP010000321.1 GCA_025929805.1 Gemmatimonadales bacterium
CGCCGCGGACATGGCGGCCGGACCCATCTTCCGGCGATAGAGCGCGAAGACCGAGAGCCCGGAAGCCAGCACCGAGAAGATCAACCCGGCAGGCGCGAGGCTAAGCACCTCCCGCTGTACTGCCGCCGAGTCCGCAGAGTCTCCGGCTCGGAAGAGGGCGATCACGACGACGATGATCCAGATGAACAGCTGCCCCGCCAGGTAGGCGCCCATCAGCGCCAGGGCTTGCGGTGCCCGTATCTGATCCCAGGTGCGAGGTTGTGTTGGAGGGATCTCCTCGGATAGCTCCGGCACCTCAGCTCGAGGCAGAACGCGGCCGAGCGCCCGGGTCAGCAGCGCCACGCTCAACTCGTAGGCCCCGATGACGAACATGACCAGGAGCGTCGCCGCGGCAACACCGAGCCAGGCCGGTTGCTCGGCGTCGCCTCCGATGGTCAGGCCGATCGCCAATCCGCCGGCGAGTGCAACGATGACCCTGGCCACTGCGCGATGTCGCCGATTCAAGCGGCTCATGCGCTCGATGCACAGCTGTCGAAAGGCGCCGGCCCCGACGACCTGCTCACCCGCCGCTTTGCCGCCGGCATCACCCCTACCTCGCGGGCCTTTTGCCTGAAGGTGCGCCGGTGATCGATTCGGAGGCCGGTTTCGGCCTGCCACTGGTGTACCATCTCGTGCAGCAAGGTGTGCTCGACTTCAGACCACGCGTGCCGCGCGATGTGGCGGCGGCTCAGGGCAATCTCCAGCGGTCGTCCCGTCTTCAGGTCCACCGCTAGCTCGCCGAGCCGGCTTTTCATTCGGCCCGAGAGCCGGATGGGAATCTCCCCCAGCGTTCCCCCGAAGTGCCTGGCATTGAGCTGCCGGTGAAGGCTCGTGAGCTGGTGCAGCAGAGCCAGGTCTCCGGGGCGGGGATGTTCTCGCCGCTCGGCCCGCGGGCGGGATGGCGCATACTCATGCACTGGAAACGCCAGGAACTCCCGCTCGGCCAGCCGCCGCAGCGCGCGAGGCACCCGGGGGTTCAGAAAGCGCACGATCGCTCGAAGCACTCGGTCGGGCGCATGCGCATAGCCGAGATGGAGCCGGAGCACCCCTTTCGTGCTGAAGCTCAGCATCACGCTTCTGTTTGTGTGGCCCACGAAGGCGGTGTGCCTGGCCCCGAGCGTGAGCAGCCGCTCATTCAGCGATTGCTGGCCGGTCACAATCCCTGGTCACCGCCCGCAACCGAGACCGCGACCTTGGGCGGGCCCTGCCGGGCAAAGGAGTAAGTGTCCGAGGGAAGGAACCGGCGATCGGCGGATTCCCAGCGGAAGTGCTGGATATGAACTGCCTGGGCATCGATCTTCACGAGATTGAACACCGAGGGCCGGCCGCCGCGCACCCGGAAGCTGTGCGTGCCCGACGTGCTCACCGCCAGCGCTCCCTGGATCTGCCCCGCTCCTTCCTGGTGGTCGTGGCCGCAGAGGATCACGTCGGCGCCGGTGGCGAGCAGCCGCTTGTGCGCAGAGCGCCAGCGGGCAAGCCCCATTCGCCGGGAGAGAGTTCCCGCAAGGACGTTGTGATGGAACACCAGGACGCGGGCGGCGCCTGGTGCCGCCGCGCTGAAGATCCGCTGCACCCGCGATGTCTCCGCCTTGGGCAGGTGTCCTTTCACCGCCACATCCCGCAGGCTCCACGTCAGCGAGCCGAAGGCCACACCATAGCTGCTCAGCGCGCCGGCGATGATGGCGCCCGGCACCTCCAGCACGGGGCGAAGATCCGGGAAGTATTGGAGGTACTTGGCGTATTTTGCACTCTCGCCCAGGAGGCCCAGCGGGCTCCGCCACCACTCGATGTCGTGATTGCCGGGAATGACGAGGGTGGGGGTCCGCGCGCGCATTCGCTGGAGGAACAGGTGGGCGGCCTGGAACTCGCCGTGCCGGGCCCGCTGAGACAGGTCTCCCGCGACGGCCATCGCGTGGGCGCCGAGAGAGGGCAGAAAATTCTCCAACGCCTCGATCTGCTTCAGGTCGGCGTAGCCGCCGAAATGAAGGTCGGAGAGGTGGACGATGGTAATCGGGGAAGCGCTCACATTCACCAGATGACCCTTATCCGGTACGTCAGCACCGCCTCGCCTTTCGATGGAACCCGTACCCGGAAGCGGGTAACCGTGGACGAAACTTTCTCCGCCGGCACCGAGCTCGACACCAC
>JAICPP010000270.1 GCA_025929805.1 Gemmatimonadales bacterium
CATGTTCCAGTGGTTGGTCGCCGCCGCGACGTCGCTTACCGCGCTGGCACTGGTGTTCACATTGACCGCGAGGAGTGCCACGTTTTCCGCCGCGCCGGGCTGAAGTTCCTGAACCGTGTTCTTCAAATGCTGAGCGGTGAGCGGGCAGATGTCATGACAGTTGCTATCCAGGAAGGAGAGGACTACGACCTTACCCCCGAAATCCGACAACCGGACCGGCTCCCCGCGCTGATCGACAAGCTGGAAATCGGGAGCCGCGCCGCCAACCTCCGTCCCCTCATAGGCCGCTGACTCGGAAGTTGTTGGCGGAGCTGGCGATGGTCCGCCGCAGGCAGCCACGATCAGCGCGACGGTCACCATAAGCAGACCGAGCATGGAACGCGGACGAGTCATGGCGGCCCCGCTAACTGCTGAAGCAGGCTATCCACCTGCTGGTTTGACTGGAGCGGGTCAGGATACTTCCCATGGAGCTTCCCTTCCGGACGAATAAAAGAGTTTCAGGCACCCCGAATACACCACGCGGGCCGGTACCCTCAAATTGGTTTCGCATCTGGTCGTTCCATCGCCAGCACTCCCTCAAAATGGTGGGCAGGTATGGCAGACAGGAACGTTCAGGATCGGCAGCCCGGCAAGATCAACGAGAACCGCCAGCAAGCTGAGCGCGACCAGGGAGGTGACGAGGAGATCCTGCCGGCTCAATGGTACCGTGACCGGCCGCCCGGCCAGCGCGGCGATGCGTGCTTCACTCGGGGTCAGTCCGGCTACCGCCATGGCATACTCCGGCGCAGGCCGCGCCCGCGCGACCTTGAGGAGCGCGCTGGCCAGGACTTCGAGCGGGACAACCGCAAGCGCGGCCTGATCGGCCGCCAATTCGATCCGGATCCGGTACCGCGCAGTCAGCGCGCGGAGCACCGGAAACGGCGCGGTGAGCGACTCCAACAGATCGCTGAGAAACAGGCGAAGCGGATCGTACTGCCGGAGATGAGTGGCCTCGTGGTGTAGCACCGCCGCGAGTTCCGATGGTTCGAGCATGCCAATCAGCCCCTGGCTCAGGTAAATCCGCGGCGACAGGAGTCCAGCGCAGAACGCGTACACCGCCCGGTCGTCGACAATCACCAGCCGCCCGTCCACGCCCGCGGCGGCGGCAAGCCCAACGTGTCCCTCGGGTAGCGATTGCCGAGGTGTCAGCGCAGCCGTTAGGTGGCGCTGGCGGACGATCTGTCGCAGGAGCAAGAAGCCGGAGAGCGCCGCTAATGTCGCCACGGCCAGCAGTATGGTGGCAACGACGTATGGTGGGTGATGGTGGAGACTTGCGGGCAGGCGCTGGGGCACGAACGCGCAGAGCCGGATATAGGCGCGCGCGAGCGGGCCAAGCACCTCCGGCCAGAGGGCAATGCTCAAGGCCACGAGCACGGTTAACACCGCGACGCGGTAGCGCCGGATGTCCGGTCGCGGCACAACCCATCCAGTCATGATTCCTCTGGCCGGGTGCGCCGCGCCGCGATCAGCCGTTCGAGTTCCGCCAGTTGCTCCGGCGTCGCGCCTTCAACAAAATGGGCGATCGTGGGACTCTCGAAATCAGCCAGCAGGCCGGAGAGCACCTGGCTCGCAACTTGACGCAGGAAGGACTCGCGATCCAGCACTGCGGCATAAACGAAGTGGCGGCCCCGGAGCTTGCGCGTTAGGAGGCGTTTCTCGACCATCCGGTTCATCACCGTCATGATCGTCTTGGCATGGACATCGGGGCCCAGCCAGGCTGTCATGTCCTTAACCGTCGGCTGGCCAAGCTCCCAGACCCCTTCAAGGATTTTCGCCTCTAGCTCGCCGAGTACCCGCGCCAGGCCCTGGTTGTCCAGATCGAACCGCCGGATCGTCGTCATACCCCTACTCCACCCCCAGCACGCGCCGGCGCTCCCGGTATTCGGCCTCGTTGATCTCACCCCTAGCGTAGCGTTCGCGCAGGGTTTCAAGCGCGGAGTTCCGGTCCGCCCGCCTGGCGTCCGGTCGGCGCCCAAGGATCCGGATGATCACCGCGATGGCCGCGACGACCAGTGCAATCAAGGCTCCACAGAGGAGGACCATGAATGCCATCATCGGACCCATCATTCCCGTCACCGATCCTTACCTCCGTTCCAGCTCTGGCCACCATCATCGCTTCGGAAGAAATAACCTTCCAAGTCAACGATGGCGACGCGCTCCGGCTGGGTGGCGCTCACCGCGACGGCCAGCACGGCGCCATGGGGTGTCACCGGCAACTTCAGCCAGCTACCGTCCGTGACGCGCTTCCAGAGACCATCCGCTGTTCCCACGTAGAGAACGCCGGGATTTGCCGGAGCGGCCGCTATGGCGCTGACGGCACTGGGTGGCCCGGATTGCCCTTGCCAGGTTTTTCCGCCATCCCGGCTTTCAACAACCTGGGTACCGGCGGCGTAGACGCGCAGCGGATCGTCAGGGGCCACGGCAAGTGGAAGCATTCCCATCGCCATACCGGGCGGCAAGGCGCGTACTTCCCAAATGGCCCCGCCATCACCGCTGGTGAACAACTCACCAATGCCGACCGCGTAGGTGTAGAGCCGGTTGGGATCGGATGGAGAGGCGGCAAAGCCGTGGAGATCCAGATCGGGCAGGTTATTCCGTTGCGGCTGCCAGGTCTTGCCCCTATCGGTACTGACGAAAAAGACGTTATGGCCGGCAATGTAGCGCCGGTCACCACCGGCCGGTAAAGCGAGCGCCATGGCATCGGCGCCGGTAAGATCCGTATCCGCCCAGGTCTTTCCACCATCCCGGCTGACCTTCAAGCCCTGATGGTGACCAAAATAGAGGGTGTCAGCGCTGGCCGGGTCAAAGGCGAGCGAGTGGAAGTCCTGGGTATTGAACTGGTAGAGCGCTTGGCCGCCGGATGACCCAGGCCACTCAACGGCCCACCAGACGGCGATTCCAGCGAGCACGACGGCAAGCGCAAGCAAGCCACCGCGGAGCCTTCCACGCTGCCCGCGTCGCGCCTTACTGCTAACCCGACCTGTGGGTGACGTGCCTTTAGCCATTCTCTACCTCGTCCACATCGGTCTACACGCCGGTCGCCACCAGCCAGCAATGGCTTACGCATTGTAAGACTGACGGAGAGCACAGTCAAGTGATCAGTCGGCGGGGGTGTGTCGCTGATTTGGCAAGACAAGGACGTTCTGGTTATACTGGTAGATAGACAATTGAGAGAGAAGGGACAGCCCGTTCCCATTACCCGCGGGCAACAGGTGGAGTCAGTCAAAGGACCCCACCTTTTTTTGATTAATGATAATGAAGCGGCGGTCTTCCCAGCCATCGCACGGCGGGCGATTTGGCCGTGCTGGCGGGGCAGGAGAGCCCGCGAGATTCC
>JAICPP010000144.1 GCA_025929805.1 Gemmatimonadales bacterium
CAGTGTCGATGGCTTCGTCGATCCGGACTGCTGGATTCCCGTGGTCGCGATATGCCTGCAGCGTTTCGGGCGGCACGGTGTTGACCGTGTCGGGCGCGATCAACGCCTCGACATAATAAACATCCGTAAACAGCGGATCCTTGGTGCTGGTCGAGGCCCAGAGCGGGCGCTGCCGGGCTGCGCCCCCGCGGCTGAGCCGCGTCCAGCGCTCGGCTGCCACAGACTGCTGGAAGAGCTGATAGGCCGTGCCGGCGTTGGCGATCGCGCTCTTTCCCCTGAGCGCTGTGAATCCTTTCTGAGTGAGGAGCGGATCCACCTTGCTGTCCACTCGACTGACGAAGAAGCTCGCCACCGAGGCGATTGGTCGGATGTCGAGACCCTGGTCCAAGCGCTGCTCCAGACCTTGCATGAAGGCGTCGATGACCTCGGCATACCGATCGACCGAGAACAGCAGGGTCACATTCACATTGATCCCTGATGCGATGGACCTGGCAATGGCGGAGAGACCAGGTCGGGTGCCCGGGATCTTGATCATGGCATTCGGCCTTCCCACGGCGTGCCACATCCGGTGGGCTTCGTGGACCGTAGCCTCGGTATCATACGCCAGGCGCGGCGACACCTCGAGGGAGACGAATCCATCCTGTCCGGACGATTGGCGATACAGCGGTAGGAATCGGTCGCACGCCGCACGCACGTCTGCAATGGCAAGAGCTTCGAAGATCTCACCCGCGTTGCGGCCTCGCTCATTCAGCTCCCGGATGTCCTCATCGTACAAGTGGCTCCCGGCAATGGCCTTCTCGAAAATCGTGGGATTGGAGGTCATCCCCCGAAGTCCATCTTCGTGAATCAGCCGCTCCAGCTCACCGGAGAGAAGGAGATCTCTGGTGATGTAGTCGTACCAGATACTCTGGCCCAGGTTTCCCAGCCGGAGCAGGGGATTTCCCGCTGCCGGGGTGTCGGGCTCGACGTTCATCTAGACCTCGGCGGTTTTGCTGTAGAGTGAGAGCGGAGCAGCCGCACTGTCTCAGCTACCTGTTGCGGGGTCAGATTGAATTCCTGGAACAGTCGCTCGCCTGGCGCCGAGGCGCCGAATCCCCGCATGCCGACCATTGCGCCCTCATCGGTAGTCCAGCGGGACCAACCCATTGGCCCGGCTGCCTCGATGGCCACCCGGGTCCGGACTGTCGGCGGCAGTATCGAATTCCGGTACGATTCCGGCTGGGCCGCAAACAATTCCCACGATGGCATCGACACAACCCGGGTCCTGATTGGATCCCTTGCCAGCAGCCGGGCCGCCTCGAGCGCGACGGCAACCTCGGAGCCGGTTGCGATGAGAATGACGTCCGGAACGTTCGGACCGTCCGGGTCCACGATCACGTATGCGCCATGGCGTAATCCCTCAGCTGCTCCCGCGAGGTTTCGCGCCAGAATCGGCAGCTTTTGGCGAGTCAGCACCAGAAAGGTGGGACCGTCTTGCCGCTCGATTGCCACCTTCCATGCCTCGATGGTCTCGACCGCATCGGCAGGGCGGATGGTCACCAGGTTGGGGATGGCGCGCAGCATGGCCAAGTGCTCCACCGGTTGGTGGGTGGGGCCGTCCTCCCCCAGACCGATCGAGTCGTGGGTCCCGATGTAGATGATGGGAAGCCGCATGATGGCCGCGAGTCGGATGGCGGGCTTCATGTAATCGGAGAACACCAGGAAGGTGCTTCCGAACGCCCGGAGTCCGCCGTGCGCCGCGATACCGTTGAGACACGCTGCCATGCCGTGCTCCCGGACTCCCCAATGAAGCGTCCGGCCACTCGTCACCGGACCGAACGTGCCGCCTTGCTTCAGCGTCGTCCCGGTGCTTCCCCCCAGATCCGCTGAGCCGCCTATGAGGTTGGGCACCGCGGCGGCGATGCTTTGGAGCGCCACACCCGAGGCCTGGCGCGTAGCCAATGGTCCGGTGTCTGGTGTGATGGCGGGCACGTTGCGGTCCCAGTGCGGCGGGAGGGTGCCCGAGAACCACTGGCGGAATTCCGTGGCCAGCTCGGGATACGCCTCAGCATACGCGTCGAAGCGCTTGCGCCAGGCCGCTTCCAGCTCTCCGCCGCGTGTCACGGCGGACCGCCAATGCGCCAGGGCGTCATCCGGCAGGTAGAACCGAGGTTCGGTCGGCCAGCCCATGACTTCCTTGGTTCGTCTGACCTCGTCGGCGCCGAGTGGCGCGCCGTGCGCATCGGCGCTGTTCCGCTTGGTCGGGGCGGGATCGGCGATGACCGTGCGCAGCACAATGAGGGTAGGCCGGGCGGTCTCGTCGCGGGCCGTGGCGAGTGCCTGAGCGACGGCAGTCAGGTCATTCCCATCGGCAACCTTGAGCACCCGCCAGCCATAGGCCTCGAACCGACGACCCACGTCTTCGGAAAACGTCAGTGCCGTGTCGCCGTCTATGGTGATGTGGTTGTCGTCGTACACGACCGCGAGCTTACCCAGTCTCAAATGGCCGGCCAACGACGCGGCCTCGCTGGCGACGCCTTCCATGAGGTCGCCGTCGCTGGCGAACACCCATACCCGATGATCCACGATGCTATGGTCGGGACGATTGAAGTGCCCGGCCAGGAACCGCTCGGCGATGGCCATCCCCACTGCGTTTCCAAAGCCCTGGCCCAGAGGGCCGGTGGTGGTTTCTACCCCCGGCGTATGTCCACGCTCCGGGTGGCCGGGCGTCTTCGAGCCCCACTGACGAAAGTTTCGGATGTCCTCGAGGGAGAGATCGTAACCGCTGAGGTGGAGCAATGAGTAAAGCAACATCGAGGCGTGACCACAGGAAAGCACGAAACGGTCGCGATCGACCCACTCGGGGTTCCCAGGGTTGTGCCGCAGGAGCCGATGCCACAGGACGTAGGCCACCGGCGCGAGCGCCATTGGGGTGCCAGGATGACCGGACTGCGCTTGCTCGACGGCATCCATCGAAAGTGCCCGAATGGCGTTGATGCTCCGCCAGACCAGCTCGGGAGGCGCATCGATTTCAGGGTGGAAGGACAGCGGGCCGTCCGGGCGTGGGACTCGGGTACGGGTGCTCTCGGCGTTCAGGGGGACCCCTCGGGCAGGTAGACCGGGAAGATAATAAGGCGGAGAACGCGGAGAAGGCGGAGAGGCCGTCTACCTCGCCGACCAGTTGGCTATCGTCGATCAGCGACCTTGCCGACCCGGCGCTTGGTGCCCACCGAGTAGTCACCGGGACCTGCAAAAGCGAGCGCGAGCGCTATGGCCAGCACCGTGAAGGGGTGCTCCCAGCCCCCTTTGGTGAAATCGAAGCCACTTCCCCAATGGACCGTGAAAATGGCGCCGAGCATGTCGATGACAACCAGGACACCTGCAAGGTCCACCGCGACCCCCAGGAGTATCAGGATGCCCCCAACCACCTCCGAAAGAATCGCGAACGCGGCCGTCAGCGTCGGGGTGGGGATATCCATCTTCTGGAAGTTGGCCACTGTGGCGCCGAAATCCATCAGCTTTGGGAGCCCATGGTACAGGAGCACGGCGGCCAGAGCGAGGCGCAGCACCAAAAGCGCAACGTCCAGATTCAACGGGAGATAGCGGCGCATACGACGTCCTCGGGGAGTGGGGCCTGGCCGGCCAGCGAACCGGACCGACTATGTTGCAATTCTGGATCGATCCGCGCCAGTTGGGCCGGTACCTTCTGGAGGTCGCATGCGAGGCTGGGTCAAAGTAGTGCTCGTCATGATCTTGCTCGCTGTCGTGGCAGGCGGCCTGGTCCTGCTGGTTGCGGGCAGGCCCGTGGCCTTCGAGGTTCTGCAGCGTCGTACCGCTGCACGATTTCCTGAGGTCAGGTGGATAACGACCGGAGAGCTGGCGCGCTGGCAGGAGGACACAGCCCAGGAGCAACCCTTGATCCTGGATGCCCGTACCCAACCGGAGTTTGCCGTGAGCCACTTAGGTGGCGCCGTCCCGATCGATCCCTACCGGCCCAGCCTCAGGTCCCTGCAAGGAGCCTCGAAAACCCGTGCCATCGTGGTGTACTCGTCGGCTGGATACAGAGGTGCCAGGGTGGCCAGATGGCTCCGGGAGGCGGGTTATACCAGCACGGTCAACCTGGCCGGTGGGCTCTTCAAGTGGGCCAACGAGGGGAGATCGATCTTTCGGGACGAAGGCCGGCCCACCGCGGCGGTCCATCCCTATGATAGAAGGTGGGGTCTGCTGGTCAAACGGGAGTACCGGATTTTGGCTCCCGAGGTGGAGAAGAGGTCGGCCGCCCCGTAAGGACCGTTCCGCCTGTCATTTTGGCGTCAATCTTGCTAGGTTTCTTCTGTTGTTCACCTGGATGACCAGGAAACTGGTCCACCGACACCCTTAACTTGGTATTTTGTGGCACGTAGATCTCGAAGGCACTCCGCAGTTTCAGTCCCTAGTTTCCGTCGTTCCCCCGGCCGTTCCATGCAGTCTCACCGCGATTGGTTGCTCGCTCAGCACGGCCCGGTTTGCGCCTACTGCGGCAGCGAGAGCTCGGAAGACGCTATTACGCTGGATCACGTCCGCCCCCGGCGGGGGCAAACGGCCTACGACCGGCCGGACAACCTGGTTCTCGCCTGCCGCGATTGCAATGCGGCCAAGGCGGATACCCCCTTGATCGCCTTTCTCATGCAACGGCGGTCCCGCGGGGTCTTCCTGCTCCACTATGGAGAGCACCTTTCCGAGCCGGTTCGGTCCTTGATTCGACAGGCGTCCGAACGACCTATGATTCCCCGGGATTGAATCCAAAAGGGCGGCCTGTGATGGCCGCCCTTTCTTGTAGGTCGAGAGACCCTCTGTGTCCTCTAAGCCCTCTGTGGTGAATTGTTGTCTATCCCTGGCCCTCGCCGGCCTTTGCCATCGTCTCGAGTGGCGGCCTTGATGAGGCGGACTCCAGTGCTTCCCGCACGATTCGGCTCTGTTCTGCAGCATGCGCCGCCGGGTACCCTTCCGCCGGACTGGCTCGCTCCGGCCGGCCCACATACCGGATGTCCATTTCATGGCCCTCGGACACCAGCTCCCGTAACTTGGCTTCCAAGTAGCGCCAGGCCCCCATGTTGAGCGGCTCTTCCTGAACCCAGACCAGCTCCTTCGCCCCACTATACCGCGGAAGCACCTGCCGCAACTCGTTCCAGGGGAAGGTGTAAAGCTGCTCCAGCCGCACTATGGCCGGCCGCCTTTCTCCCAGCTTTTCCGCTTCAGGCATGAGGTCGTAGTACACCTTTCCAGTGCACATCAACAGACGCTCGGCCCGTTCAGGGTTCTTGGCGTAGTAGGCATCGTCGATGACCGGTTGAAACCGACCGGTGGTCAGCTCCTCCAGCTTCGAGGTGGCTTGGGGGTGACGTAACAGACTCTTCGGGGTGAACAGGATGAGTGGCCGCTGTCTCGAGCGCTTGGCCTGACGCCGGAGGAGATGAAAGTACTGGGCTGGAGTCGTGCAGTTGACGACCCGGATATTTCCTTCTGCCGCGAGATGAAGGAACCGAGCCATGCGCGCGCTGGAGTGTTCAGGACCCTGGCCCTCGTATCCGTGAGGCAGCAGCAGAGTCAACCGGGTCGTCAGCCCCCACTTGGCCAGGCCGGCAGAGATGAACTGATCGATGATCACTTGCGCCGCGTTCACGAAGTCGCCGAACTGAGCCTCCCACAGCACCAGAGCCTCCGGAGCCGCGACGCTGTAGCCATACTCGAACCCGAGCGTTGCCAGCTCGGAGAGCGGACTATTGTGCAGCTCCATCGGGGCCAGAGCGCCCGGCAGGTTCTGAATCGGCGCTATGGCCTTTCCTTGGCCGACGTCGTGCAACACCAGGTGACGCTGGCTGAAGGTACCCCGTTCGGTATCCTGACCGGTCAGCCGTACAGGAATCCCCTCTGTGACCAGTGAGCCCAAAGCCAGCACCTCGGCGTGCGCCCACTCGATCCCGCCTTCCGCACCCAACGCCGCTCGCCTCCGCTCCAGCTGCTTTACCAGCTTGGGGTGTACCTGGAACCCCTCCGGCCAGCTGTGGAGCTGGTCGTTGAGTGCTCTCATGAACTCGGGCGGCAGGGCGGTCTCGACTTCCTGCCCCGGCCCGCTGATGCGAACCGCTCGTTCCTGGGCTCCTGCCCGTCCCATGCTGGACTTGAACGCCTGCTGAATGTCGACCAGACGCTGATACGCCTGGGTGGCTTCCCGGTCAGCATCTTCCTGAGTCACCACTCCTGCCTGCACCAATGCACGAGCGTACAGCTCGCGCACCGTCGGCAGGCTCTTGATCCGCTCGTACATCAAAGGCTGGGTATAGGCCGGTTCATCGCCTTCGTTGTGACCGTGCCGGCGGTATCCAACCAGATCGATCACCATATCCTGGTGAAAACGGTCCCGGTAGGCCATCGCCAGTCGGACCGCGGAGAGACACGCTTCCGCATCGTCCGCGTTCACGTGGATGATCGGAATGTCGAAGCCTTTCGCCAGATCGGATGCATATCTGGTCGACCGGGCATCATCCATGTCGGTGGTGAATCCGACCTGATTATTGGTGATGAGGTGCAGCGTTCCGCCGGTCCGATAGCCCTTCAAGGCGCCCAGGTTGAGCGTTTCCGCTACCACGCCCTGGCCGGCGAAGGCGGCATCGCCGTGGATGGCAACCGGAAGGGCGGCCGTGGGATCATGGTGCGCCTCGCGGCCGCGGCGCTGCGTCTGCTTGGCCCGGGCTCGGCCATCGACCACAGGCGCCACGAACTCCAGATGGCTCGGATTGGGTGAAAGACTGACGGTGATCGCCTTGCCTTGAGCGGTCACGTACGCCCCTTCTGCCCCGTGGTGGTACTTCACATCACCGGTGCCACCCTCCGGCGTAAGCAGGCCTGCCTCTACCTGGCGTCCTCCTTCAAACTCGGCAAAGATGGTCTCGTAGGGTCGGCCGATGGTGTGAGCGAGCACATTGAGCCGGCCCCGATGAGCCATGCCGATCACCACGTCCCTGGCACCGGAATCGGCGGCACTCTCGATCGTCAGATCGAGCATCGGCACCAACGTGTCCACGCCCTCTATGGAGAACCGTTTCTGCCCGAGATAAGCCTTGTGCAGGAACCGTTCGAGAGCCTCCACCTCGGTGAGTCGGTGGAGCAACCAGCGCTGCCGCTCAGGCGGTAACGGCTTGCGATGGGCGCCCGACTCGATCTTTTCGCGAAGCCAGACCCGCTCCTCGTGCGTCGAGATGTGCTCGATCTCGTAGGCCATGGTCCCGCAGTAAGTGGCCTGGAGATATGGCAACGAATCGGCGAGCGTGCTCCCAGGCACGGCGATTCGAAGCACCTTGGACGGAATGGCCGCCATGATCTCGGGGGTGAGCCCCAGGGATCCGGGATCGAGTGCCGGATCGCCTATCGGCTCGGTGCCCAGCGGATCCAGGTGGGCTGCCAGGTGGCCGTGCATCCGGAATGCCTTCACCAGCGCCATGGCCGCGGCCACGTGGTACAGCATGTCGGGCGCAACTGCCTCGCCCCGCGCCGGGACCCGGGCCGCTGCGGGTACCGGACGGAGAGCAGAAGCTGGCAGCCCGAGGCTTCGGGCAATGCCGTCGTAGAACCCCTCTTCTCCCTGGAGCAGGCGGTCGATTATGCCCAGGAAGGTTCCTGACTCGGCGCCCTGGATGATGCGATGGTCGTAGGTGCTGGTGATGGTCATGACTTTACTGATCCCCAACTCCCTTACCTGCTGCTCGGAAACCGACGAGAACTCCGCCGGATACCCGATCGCCCCGACCGCGATGATGGTTCCCTGCCCTGCCATGAGACGTGGAACCGAGGCCGAGGTGCCGAGGCCGCCGGGATTGGTCAGCGATATCGTGGCCCCGGTGAAGTCATCAGGCATCAGGCGATTGGTCCGTGCCTTCTCCACCAGCGATTCATAGGCCGCATGGAAGCCGGCGAACTCCAGGGTCTCCGCTCGCTTGATCACGGGGACTACCAGACCCCGGCTTCCATCCTTTCGCTGGACGTCCACAGCCAGCCCCAGTCCGACCCCCTCGGGCTGCGCCCGGTGGGGAGCTCCGTCTTTGATGACCAGCGTGTGAGTCATGACCGGTTGCTGCTTGGTCGCCTGGACAAGCGCAAATGCAATAAGGTGGGTAAACGAGATCTTATCGGGGCGCCCAGCGGCCTGGAGGGCCGCATTGAGCTGACGCCGTTGCTGCTCCAGGACGGCCACCGGCAGCTCACGGAAAGTCGTGGCTGTGGGAACCGTCAGACTCTCGGTCATGTTGGCGACGAGCTTGGCAGCGGGGCCTTTTATCGGGCTTACGCCCGAGGCCAAAGAACCCGGGAGGCGAGGAG
>JAICPP010000084.1 GCA_025929805.1 Gemmatimonadales bacterium
AGCGCGCCGGACACGATCGCGAGCTGAAAACCATCCAACGCCGCGTTTTCCACGAACTCCGCGGCGCCGGGTACCAGGCGGACCGAGCCCCGAATTGCCTGCTCGTACGCCGCATGCTTTCGGGCTACGGCTTCATTGATGGCAGCGTCGTCGACCGGACGGCCCATCCTCTGGAAGGTAAACCGGAAACACTCGCGATCGTCGAAGCCCAGGTATTCACGGTAGTACGCCTCACGGTCCAGTGAGTAGCCGTATTCGGCCAGCGTCGCTATGAGCGCGTCGCAGTGCTGGGGTTCGTCGTCGATGATTACACCGTTGAAGTCGAAGAGAATTCCGGAGGTCATTGAGTAAGGTATAACGGGGTCCCCGGTGAGAAGTAAGAACTAAGCGGCATGGGTGCGCCGCCCCTTGACACCTACTCACCTTTCACTTCATAGAACCCCGCGTTCTGGTAGGAGAGATCCAACAGCTCAACTGGATGAGCCACTCTGACAGGCAGCTTGGCCGCCCGGAGTCCGGCTCCAATCTGCATGATGCAGCCAGGGTTGCCGGTCACGACGAGATCCGGACGGGGAGAGGCTGCCTCCACGTCGGCGATCTTGCTCTCCAGAACCTTGCGGGCCATGCGAGGGCGCAAGACCGAGTAGATCCCAGCACTCCCACAGCAACGGTCTGAGCCTGGAAGGAGCTGGAGTCGCAATGCGGGGATGGCTCGCAGCATTGCCAGAGGAGCCTCGTGCACCCGTTGCGCATGCTGCAGGTGGCAAGGAGCGTCGTATGCCACGTCGATGTCCAGGGGCGCTCCGGGTCGGGGACCCTTTTCGGCAAGGAGCTCGGAGACATCGCGGACCGAGGCGGCGAGCGTCGATGACTCAGGCGTGCCGACGAGATGCCCGTAATCCTTGAGCAGAGCTCCGCATCCGGCGCTGTTAACCACTACGAAATCGGCGCGGCCCGCTAGCGCCTCGACATTGGCGCTGGCGAGAGCGCGGGCGCTCTCCCGGTCGCCGGCATGCTCGTGAAGCGCTCCGCAGCACATCTGATCGGGCAGGTCGAGGACCCGATAGCCGTTTACCTCCAGCGTTCTCCGGGTGGCTGCATGAACGTGACTGAACAGCAGGTCCATGACGCAGCCGCGGAAGAGGGCCACCGTCGGCGGGGCAGCCGGGCGGCGAGTCTGATCCGCAGCAAGATCATCTCTGCTGCCCAACTCGTGCCCCGCTGTCCCGCTGCCCCGCTGCCTGGCCGACCATTCCACCCGTTCCCTCATCTCCGCACTCGCGGCCAGCATGCCCATCCCGAACCTCATGCGGCCCGGCCCGGAGAGAAGGCTCGGCAGGCGGGTAGCCCTGAGCCCGCGCGCCAGCGCAAAGACGCTCCGCCAAAGGGCGCGATAGCGGAAGACCCCAAGTACGGAGCGGGCGAGGGGCGAAAGACCTCGCTGACTCAGAAGTTGCTCGCGGGCAGCCTCCAGCCCGCGACCATAGCCTACGCCTGAGGGGCAGACTGGCTCGCAACCACGACAGCCGAGGCAGGCGTCGAGATATTCGACCAACGCGGCATCGTGACCGCTCATCTCTCCCCGCTCGAGGGCGCGCATCAGCACGATGCGGCCACGAGGGCTGTGGCCTTCGTCGGCGGTGACCAGATAGGTGGGGCAGGCCGGAAGGCAGAAGCCACAGTGCACGCAAGGATCCAGTGCAGCATACGGCCCGCTGCTCATCGCTAGTCCGCTCCTTCGAGCGCGACCGTAAGGCACTGGCCGGGGTCGAATGTGCCACGAAGACGTCCGACGATTGCGCCGACCCCCTCTCGGTAGGCGCCGAAGTGACCCAGCGCGCGCCGAGTGGCCCAAGGGGCTCGTTCCAGGGTCATGGGTATCTCACGGGAAGCGGCCGCGCGGCGGAGAGCACGCAGCCGCTCCAATGGAGCGTCGCCCGTCCAGCGGATCATGCCCTGACCCGCGCCGGCTGATACCAGGCCCTCATCCAGATCATGGGCCAGCAAATCGATGGCCTCATCCACCCCGTCACCCAGCACTCCCAGCCGCAGCGTGACGGGACCGCCCAGGCTTCCGCGCGCGGCCACGCTCCAGAACGATGCTGTGCGGTCGGCGGGAAGTGGCAGCCAGTTCAAGTCGCCGGAGGTGCCCAGCCGGCGAACATCGGCTTGGACCGCGGCGTCGATTCCGACGAAGCGTGCGGCAAGAACCCATTCCGGCTCGGCTGCCAGCGCGGGCGAGAGGAGTTCGAGCGCCCCCGGCAGGAAGTCAGCGGCCATGAGGTCACGCGCCGCCGCGGTGAGCGCATCTCGAGTCCCCCGGGCAACGAGAGTGACATCCGCTCGGGGTAAGGCCCTGAGCCGGAGATGGATTTCCGAGATGATCCCAAAGCCACCGAAGCCGCCGACCTGGAGTTTGGTGAGGTCGTAGCCGGCCACGTTCTTGACCACTTTACCGCCGGCGTTCACCAAACGTCCGTCGCCCGTGGCCACACTGCAACCGAGCACGTGATCCCGAACCGGGCCAAAGCCGTGGCGAAGTGGCCCCGCAGTGGCTGTGGCCACCACCGAGCCGATGCTTCGCTCGGGCCGCCCTGGTGGATCGAGCGCGAGCCACATACCGTAGTCGGCCAGGCGCCGCCGCAGTGCTTCCAGAGTGGCCCCGGCCTGGACCGTTGCCACCAGATCCGCGGGGCTGACCGATACGACCTGGTCCAGGGCCCGGGTACTCACCACCAAATCCGCCGGTGCGTCCGGCGGAAGCCAAGTGCCCCGGCCCTCCACCCGGATCTTCCAGCCTTCCTCGTGAGCCAGGCGGCATACCAGGGTGAGTGCATCGGACGACTCCGGTGTCGCGCGTGGAATTCCGTGGGGGTCTCGCTCAACCCCCGTAGTCCCCAGCAGAGCCCGGAGCCGGGTGAAGATGGCGTCGCTCACGAGTGCCCCGAGCGAAGCGTGGGGGTGCGGGTGCTCTTTACGGCGGTCCATTCGCGGCAGGCGTGCACCGGCACGACCTTGCCGGGGTTGGCCAGCTCGGTGGGATCGAACGCCCGACGCACGGCTCGCATGGCGCCCAGGGTTTCCGCATCAAAGATCCAGGGCATGTAGTCCAGCTTGTCATTGCCGACGCCGTGCTCGCCGGTGATGCTTCCACCCACGGCGACACAGGCTGCCATGATGTCCCGACAGGCAGAGCGGACCCGCGCGATCACCGCCGAATCCCTGCGATCGAAGCTGATGTTGGGGTGCAGGTTTCCGTCACCGGCATGAAACACGTTGCTGATCGTGAGGCCGTACTCGAGGCGAATTCCGTCGATCTGGTCCATGATGGCGGGCAGGGCGGAGCGGGGCACGACCGCGTCCTGCACCGCCAAATCGGGCGCAATCCGGCCCATCGCCCCGAACGCCTTCTTGCGCCCTTGCCAGAGACGGGCGCGGTCCGCTGGTGTAGACGCAGTGCGCACGGCACGCGCCCCTCGCTCAGTCAGGATATCCCGCACCAACGCCGTCTCGGCTTCTACCGCGTCAGATTGCCCGTCGAGCTCTACCAGCAGCACAGCCGCGGCATCGGTCGGGTACCCGGCGGCATAGATGGATGCTTCAACCGCCGCCACACACGCCCGGTCCATCATCTCGAGTGCGGCGGGTACGATCCCCGCCGCGATAATTGACGACACCGCCTCGCTGGCGGCGCGTACGGTCGAGAAGTCCGCCAGCATGGTGCGCACGCTTTGGGGAATTCGCTCCAGGCGAACAGTGATCTCGGTAGCGATGCCGAACATCCCTTCACTGCCCACGAACAGCCCAACCAGGTCCGGCCCCCATGGCTCCCCGTGTAGCGAGCCCAGTCTGATGCTGGAGCCATCGGGGAGAGCTACCTCCAGTGCAACGATATGGTTCGTCGTGACCCCATACTTGAGGCAGTGAGGACCGCCGGCATTCTCGGCAACGTTTCCTCCCACCGTGCAGGCCGCCTGGCTGGATGGGTCAGGCACGTAGTGGAGTCCGAACGGGAGCACGGCCTCGGAGAGCCGGGCATTCACCACGCCCGGTTGCACCACCGCACGCCGCTGAAGCGGGTCCACCCTGAGAATCCGATTCAGCCGGGTCAGCGCGATGAGTACCGCATCGGGGTCAGCCAGGGCCCCTCCAGAAAGACCGGTACCGGCGCCGCGAGCAACAAAGGGGACGCGGACCACGTGCAGCAATCGGATGATCTCCCGCACCTGCTCCGGACTACCAGGTATGACTACCACCCCAGGCAGAGACTCGTGCGTGGGCAATCCATCCATAGCGTAGGTGACCAGCTCGGCCCGCCGGTGGCGAACCCATTGGCGACCGACGATCCGGCTCAGGGCGGCAAGTAAAGAAGAGTTCATTGGCTCGTGAGGACGTCCGGCAAGGTGCCGCCCTTTCCGTTGGTATGTGCCCGGCGATGCACTTTGATTCCGCTCTCCAGCGAGCTGATCAGGACGGGCAACAGCAGATTCAATGCCCTGATTCGGCGTGCCGTCGAGCGCTCAGCCAGCAAATGCTGCTTGACGCCCAGTGCGCACTCGACCCCGCCGGCCACGTGGAACGAGAGGCTGAGGCCGTCCTCCGGGAGCGTGGGCTCCTCTGGCAACGCATCGCTGAGCTCGCGCAGCCCCTGGAAATAGCGAGACGACAGCTGGCGAAGCGAGTCCACCTCCTGCGGCTCGGGCTCGGTGCCCTCAGTATCCTCAAAGGCCTCGACCTGAGCTACCAGGTAGGGTTGAGACTCGTCTAGCAACTGGGCGACTGCAAAACGCGGTCCTCCCAGGACAACGATGTTGGATCGGCCGTCGGGTAGCTCCTGGTTCACCCGGATCTCTGCCACACAGCCGATCGCTCCGGGGCCGGGTGGATCCGAGTTGTCGGCCACCGGCATCAATCCGAAGCGACGGTCAGCCGCAAGGCAGTCGGTCAACATGCGCCGATAGCGCGGCTCGAAGATGTGGAGCGGGAGCAGGTTCCCCGGAAAGAGCACGACCGAGAGGGGAAAGATGGGAAGCCGGAAAGGCATCCGCGAAAGGTAAGCGGTGAGATTCGGTGGGGCAGCGGGGCAGCGGGGCAGACGAACGAGGCTGGTCGCATGAAAACGAGAGGGCCGGTTCTCTGGGCCGGCCCTCTTAGCTCTGACTTTTACCTGCGGGCGTTCCGCCCGCCCGGCTGCCCCGCCGTTCTACGCCGCGCCCCAGAATCCTCGGAGTGCCCTCACATCCGGAGAATCCCGCAACTTCTCGAAGGCGCGTTCCCGAATCTGGCGGATCCGCTCGCGGGTGACCCCGAGTAACGCGCCGATCTTTTCCAGCGTGAGCGCCTCGGAGCCCTCCTCCAGGCCGTAGTACAACGAAAGAATCTTCCGCTCCCGTGGGGTGAGATGGCGCTGGAAGATCCGGTCGATGAATTCCCGCTGGAGCCGGACGTCGGTCATCTCCTCGATCTCCACGCCTCCGGTACCGGCGACGCGCTCCCCAAAGGTGCTCGCTCCCCGATCCTGTCTCTCGACCGGGGCGTCCAGCGAGACCTCGGTCGAGCTCATCCGATGCGCCGAGCGGATGTTATCGACCGTGTCATTCAGTGCGATCGCGATCTCCTCGTCGGTAGGTTCGCGACCCAACTCCTGAGCCAGAAAGCCCTTGGCGCGCGACATCCGCACCAGTGCCGAGTTCTGGTTCAGGGGGATCCGCACGCTGCGGGTCTGTTCGGCCAGAGCCTTGAGCACCGCCTGACGCACCCACCACACCGCATACGAGATGAACTTGACCCCGTGGTCGGGATCGAACTTCTTGACGGCCTTGAGCAGCCCCTCATTGCCGATGGCCACCAGCTCCGAGAGATCCAGTCCGTGTCCCTGATACTTCTTTACGTAGGAGATGACGAATCGGAGGTTGGCGGTGACGAGCCGCTCTGCTGCTGCCTCGTCGCCGGCCACCGCTCGACGGGCCAGCCGCTTTTCCTCGTCGGGATCGGTGATCATGGGAAGCTTCTGAATGTCGAGCAGATACTGATCGAAGGCGCCGGAAGGTGCGGAGCGAGCAAACGGGCGGGCTTTCCCGGTGCGGACATGCGTCATAGACAACCCCGGCAGAGGGAACGGGCGACGTTTTTGGTGGTGACCGAACAATCGGAGAGGATTGAGGGAGCGAATATAGGAACTGTTGAGTATCTGGTCAAGCAAAAATATCTTTCCACATCACAAAACGTTCTTCAACAAACGGTTGGTTGCTTTATCCACTCAAGCCCAACAGTATCGTTGAAAATTAAGTTGAAGAATGTGCGCAAAGCCTTGCATTCGAGCTTCTTAGCATGATGCAAGCGGCGGGCCCGGAGCCCTATGCTACCTCAACCGCGGCCAAGCCTGCCCTGATATCCTCTTCCGAGACCGCGGTGGTCCAGCCGGTGCGCCGATACATCTCGCCCGGGCGTGCCGCCAGCGCCAGATGAATGCTGTTGCCGCGATTCTTTTTATCCATTTCCATCCCTCGAATGACCGCGCTGCGGTCGAGCGGTCGCGGCAAACGGGTCGAAAGGCCCAGCCGATTCAGCAGGTTTCCCACCCGTTGGCTCAGGCCTTTCGAGGCTGCACCGATATGTTCCGCAATCACGCACTCGGCGATCAGGCCCAGTGCCACGGCTTCGCCGTGGGTAAGCTCATACTGCGACGCCTGTTCCAACGCGTGGGCGACGGTGTGGCCCGCGTTCAGGATGGCCCGACGCCCGGCTTCCCGTTCGTCTTGACTCACCACCTCGGCTTTGATGGCAACGCTCCGCCGGACCAGGTGCGCCACAACGTGCGACTCACGCGACAAGATCTCGGCGGTGTGAGCCTCCAGCCAGTCGAAATAGTGAGGATCGGCAATTAAACCGTGCTTCACGGCTTCGGCCAGTCCACTGCGGTATTCCCGCTCCGGTAGTGTGGCCAAGGTGAGCGGGTCAGCCAGGACCGCCGCCGGTGGGTGAAAGGCGCCAATGAGGTTTTTCCCGTGTGGCGTGTTCACCCCGGTTTTGCCTCCGACTGAGGCGTCAACCATGGCGAGTAGCGTCGTCGGCACCAGGATGTAGGGCAGTCCCCGCATGTACGTGGCGGCGACGAAACCGGTGAGGTCTCCGGTGACCCCGCCACCCAAACCGATCAAGCCACTGTCCCGCCCGAAGCGACGATCGAGGAGTTGGTTGCTGAGCCTGGCCCAGGTGTCGCGGGTCTTGGAGCTCTCGCCGGGTGGCACGGTGAGCGTCTCACCACTCCAGCTTACCCGACCAAGGCGTCCCTGCAGGTACAATTGGTGCACAACTGCGTCTGCGATCATGGCGATGCGCTTGTCCTTCAGCTGCTCACCGGCAATGGCGTCCAGCTGCGTCAGTAACCCCGGCTCGACATAAACTGGGTAGCTGGCGCAAGAATGGGTCACAACCACCGGTTCAGACATTCGTGTCTCGAAGCAGCTGGATCTTTACCAGGTGACGTCCGTGAGGCCGGCGCGGCGGTTGGCCAGGCGTGCGAGGGTGAAGAGCAGGTCAGACAGCCGATTCAGATAGACGATGAAAGATTGAGGGACCGGGCTTTCTTGCGCGAGGTGGACCACGCTCCGCTCGGCTCGACGGCAGACGGTACGGGCCTGGTGAAGGGCAGCGGCTTTGGCCGTTCCCGCCGGGAGCACAAAGGCCCGGAGCGCGGGAAGCTCCTGCTCAGCCTCGTCCATGATTCGCTCGAACTCGGCCACCCGGTCCTCCGGCAGGTCGGCCTTGGCCAACGCCTTCGCGACGGGTACTGGGTCGGGTGCAGCGAGCTGGCCACCAATCGAGAACAGGTCCCGCTGGATCGACTCGAGGAGGGAGTCGAAGAGCTCAGTGGGCGGCGCTGCCCGCGCGACACCCAATGACGAATTCAGCTCGTCCACGTCGCCGTACGCCGTGACTCTCGGATGGTGCTTGGGTACTCGGCCACCTCCGAATAGGCCGGTTTCGCCCTGATCTCCGGTACGCGTGTAGATCTTCATTGGTTGAACCCTTGGAGCATCGCGGCATTCTCGCTATGCCAAGCCCGGTCAATGTGCCCGTCACGGCCCTGGAGCGAAAGGGGATGCACGAGAGCCACCGCGCCCCCGGGATTAGATTTATGGCCTACAGCGAACCATAGCATCCCAGGAGATTCGGTGGCCGAGCAGGAGCTCAAGGACATCTCGATCATCGGTGGTGGGCCTACGGGGCTCTTCGCCGCCTTTTACGCCGGCATGCGGGGAGCCTCTGCCCGCATCATCGATGCATTGCCCGCGCTGGGAGGCCAGCTGATGGCGCTGTACCCCGAGAAGTACATCTTCGATGTCGCCGGGTTCCCCAAGGTGCTGGCGAAGGATCTCGTTCGCGACATGGCGACGCAGGCGCTGCAGTTCGGCGCGTCCACCCACCTCGGTGAAATTGTGACCGGGCTCCGGCGGGTGGAGGATGGTAACGGCGGGCATTTTGTGCTCGAGACCTCCGATGGTGACTACCCTTCCCGCACAATCATCATCGCAGCCGGGATCGGAGCCTTCGAAGCCCGGAAGCTCGGGATCGAAGGGGAGGATCGCTACGAAGAGAAGGGACTCTTCTTCAAGGTGCTGGACCCTAAACAGTTCGAGGGACAGCGGGTGCTCCTGGTAGGCGGGGGGGATTCGGCGTTCGACTGGGCCGTGAACCTGCAGGGGATTGCCAAGTCTATCATGTTGATCCACCGGCGCGAAGGATTTCGCGCCCACGAGGCTACCATCAGCCAAGTGCGAGAGCTGCACCGCTGTGGCCAGTGCGAGCTGCGTACGTTTTGGGAGGTCAAGGCATTACATGGCAATGGGAAGGTCGAACGGGTCACCATCTTCAACAACAAGACGAAAGAAGAGGAAACCCTGGAGATCGACGCCGTCATTCCGCTGCTCGGGTTCCACTCTGACCTGGGTGCCATCCAGCAGTGGGGCCTCGACACCGAGAAGGCGGATATCAAGGTCGATCAGGTCATGTCCACCAACGTTCGCGGCATCTATGCCGCGGGCGACATCACCAGCTATCCTGGCAAACTCAAACTGATAGCGACTGGCGCCGCAGAGGCGTGCATTGCGGTGAACAATGCAGTCCACCTGATCAATCCCAAGGCCAAGGTGAACCCGGGCCACTCCTCCAACATGGCCATCTTCGGGCAGAAGGACGACTGAACAGCGGAAAGCCTCCCCTAACTGCTTCCCGCTTACCGCTTACCGAGTTCAAGCACTACGCTGTCGATGGCGGCCAGCATCGTTCGGCTGGGCTCGGCGTGATGATTGGCCTGGACCGAAAAAGTCAGAACTCGACCACGCTCCAACTCGATGTATCCGGACAGGGAATGAACCCGGGAGATACTGCCCGTCTTGGCCCGGACGCGCCCGGCCAGCGGAGTTCCCACGAAGCGAGTCCGCAGCGATCCGCCCAGGCCCGCCACCGGCAAACCGGCCACGAAGCTGGCGGAGCGGGGATGCAGGCGCATGAAGCGGAGCAGCTGGGTCAGGACCAGGGGGCTTGCGAGATTGCTGCTCGACAGGCCCGAACCATCGCTCAGGGAGAACTGGGTGGAGTCCACCCGGACCGAGTCAATCAGAAACCGACGCTCGACCTCGAGACCTTCCTCCCATGACCCAGCCTTTCCAAAACGCTTCCCCAGTTGTTTGAGCAGCATCTCCGCAAACCAGTTCTGGCTGCTGTTGAGGATGGGAAAGATCCAATCTCGAAGGGGCCGCGACTGCACTTCGGCCAGTGCAGCGGATGCACGAATCCTGGCATATAGCAGCGAATCGGTAGTCGACCGGGTGGTGCCCAGGACGGAAATGCCGGCTTCTGCCAGCGCGTGCCGCAGTGCCTTGGCGGCAAACAGGTTGGGATCGGGAATCGCAAAGGACTCAGTATGGGGTGGGTTGTCCAGCGCCACGGTGCCTTCCGCCCAGATCTGGAGGGTCCCTGGATGACGAAAGAACCGGTCGCCGATATCGGTCTCGCCTCCCGGTGCAACCGTGAGAGTACGATTCTCGAATCCGACATCTCCCAGGTCGGGGCTCAGGGTGATCACCGCCGGCGCGCCCACGGTCGGGCCGGGCTGCCAATCGAAATCGATACTGTTGTCGTGAAAGCCGAGCCCTGAGACCGGAGCGGCGTACCACCAGTTTAGGTCGAAGGCCTCCCAATTCGGGTGAATCAGCGTAGGCTCGAAATAACTCCCGTCGCCTACCACGTCGCCGGCTATACTGCGCACCCCCTTGGCGCGGAGCGTGTTCACCAGCTGGCGTATCCGGGTGAACGCATCGACGTCGCAGACGCCAGGCCTGGTACTATCTGCGGCATAACAACGACGACCCATGGTTGGATCGCCTCGTCCATACAGCACCAGATCGCCCTGCAGCACACCGCCGACTACGGGTCCGCCATAGATACTCGTAGTCACCCTCCAGTCGGGTGGCCGCAGCGCTGCCGCCACCGCACACACCACGCGCTTCATGTTGCTGGCGGGTATGAACATCCGCATGGGGTTCTGGCCGTAGGCCAGACGGCCGTTCTCGTCCACCAGTGCAATGCCCCAGAGCTGCCGGCTGAAGGGCACCCGGTTCAATCGAGTATCGATGCGCTGAGCGATGTCCTTCTGGGCAAAGACGGGAGGGACAGCAAAGACGGGAAGGACGGCAACGCACAGAATCAGTACTGCCCTGCTCCAACTCCTGACCTTCCCGCGCTTTCTTTCCTTCCTGTCCTTCCCGTCTTTCCCATCTTTCCCGTCCTCAATCATACGCCACTCTCGGATCCACGCGGGCATAGAGTATGTCGGTGATCAGGTTCACGATTACGAAGACCAGACTTAGGAACAGAATGCTTCCTTGGACCGCGGGCAGGTCACGCTTATCAATGGCATTGAGGACATACCGGCCCACGCCGGGCCAGGAAAAGATCGTCTCCGTCAGAATGGAGCCGGTGAGATAGCTCCCGAAGTCGAGGCCGAGCACGGTAACCACCGGAAGCAACGCATTGCGGAAGGCGTGCGAGAGCACAACGCGGCTCTCGAGCAGGCCCTTGGCACGTGCCGTGCGCACGAAGTCACTCTGCAGCACTTCCTGCATGGCAGCCCGAGTCATCCGGGAGAGAAATGCAACCGAGCGCATTCCCAGTGTCAGTGCCGGCAGTATCAGGTAGACCAATCCGCCTGAGCCGGATGGCGGTAACCATCTCAGATTGACTGCAAACACGAGAATCAGGATCAGACCCACCCAGTACACCGGAAATGAAACTCCGAGATACGCTCCGAAGGCAGCCAGCCGGTCGGCCCAGGTGCCCGGGCGCCAGGCTCCATAAATCCCGATGCTGATCCCGACCAGGGCCGCAAAGAGCATCGCGGCACCGGCGAGCCGAA
The DNA here is from genome assembly GCA_025929805.1 of Gemmatimonadales bacterium. Lineage (GTDB taxonomy): Bacteria > Gemmatimonadota > Gemmatimonadetes > Gemmatimonadales > GWC2-71-9 > CAVVWJ01. Next base: position 11,420 of record JAICPP010000084.1, read on the forward strand.
GCGTTGCCGGAAACCGCTCGAGCAGGTCCTGCAGGATCGGCCTGCGGGTGATGTAGCTGGTGCCGAGATCGCCGCGGACCACACCGCTCACATAGTGGGCGAACTGCTGGTGCAGCGGATCGTCGAGCCGCAGTTCGGCCCGCAGGCGCGCCAGGGTTTCCGGATCGGCCCGCTCCCCTACCATGGCCTGAACCGGATCTCCGGGAGCGACGTAGAGCAGCAAGAACGTGACGAGAAGCACCCCGAGCAGGGTAGGGACGAGCAGGAGGATCCGTTGGAGGAGGAAACGACTCACCGAGTGCGCTCCGCCTCCATCCAGCGCTGCCCGGTGAAGACCAGAGGGAAGCGCCACCCCTGCACATCGGGACGGGCGGCCCAGACGTCCACCGGAAACCAGAGAAAGATCCAGGGAGCCAGCTCGAACACGCGGACATCGATCTCCCCTGCCAGCCGTAGCTTCTCAGCCTCGTTGGTGGTGGCCCGAGCGCGCACGATCATCGAGTCCAACCTGGCATCGGCGAGAAAGGCGTAATTCCCGCCGGGCCCCTTATTGCGGGAGTGGAAGAGCGGATAATTGAAGTTTTCTGGGTCCGGGTAATCGGCCCACCAGTCAGTCAAAAACAGGTCGGCCTCGCCGTTACGAACCGCTGCGCGGGCGCTCGAGGCATCACGCTCCACGATTTCAGCTCGGACGCCGACCGCGGCCAATGCTTGTTGGATCGACTGCGCCAGGCGCGCGAGCTCTGCGCGCTGAGTCCGCCAAAGCTTCACCGGAAACCCATTGGAGTATCCGGCCTCGGCCAGCAGCCGTTTGGCTTGAGCAGGATCGTACTCGTATGGGGCACGACTGGAATCGTATCCGGCGATGCCCGGCGGTAGTGAGCCGGCCGCAGGAACTCCTCGGTCGGCCATGACGGTACTCAGGAGAGTCGGAACATCCACCGCGTGGTTCAGGGCACGGCGCACCCGGACGTCCTTCAGAGGCCCCCGGGTCGTGTTGATGGCCACATACAGGTCTTTCAGACCCGGGCGGCGCTGAAGCTCTTGAGCGTGATTCTGCTCCCACCGGCGCGTCTCACCCACCGGTACTTCAACGACGCTCAAATTCCCCG